>NZ_CAUVXL010000239.1:18769-35004 GCF_963555915.1 Protofrankia sp. Cas4 | reverse complement strand
CCGCTGGATGCCGGCAGCGTGGGAGCCCAGCTGCACGGTCGGGCTGCGCAGCGGGCGGGCCATCCGCTGGCTGCCTCCGATCTGGCTCCGATGTTGCGGGTCCGTGGAAGGCACTGAGCAGGTGGGTGTCGTTGAGCGGGCACATGCCTTGGCGCACTCTGCCCCGGCAGCCCTTGTTACCGTCAGAGCGCGTACGCGTGTGGTCGGCGTTCGCATGCACGGGACGATGATCGCGCGGCCTTTGGCCGGTGAAGCTGCGTGGGGCCGCCGGCCGCGCGTAGAACCATGATCGCGCGGCCTTTGGCCGGTGAGGCTGTGTGGGCAGGTCAGGAAGGCTTCGGATGACACGGCAGAGCGGCAACCTACCCGCGTGCGTGGTTGTCGATCTTGACGCGGTCCGCGAGTCCGTGGCGACATTGGTCACCCGTGCCGGCAACGCCGCGACCATGGCGGTGGTCAAGGCCGACGGCTATGGTCACGGGATGCTGCCCTGCGCGCGTGCCGCGCTGGAGGCCGGTGCGAGCTGGCTCGGGGTCGCGTTCATATCCGAGGCGCTCGCGCTGCGCGCCGCCGGGTTCACGGTACCGGTGTTCGCCTGGCTCAGCACGCCCGGGGAGCCGCTCACCGAGGCGATTGCCGCCGACGTCGACCTGTCGGTGTCGGCGCCCTGGTCGCTGGCGGAGATCGCCGCGGCCGCGCGGTTGACCGGCCGCACCGCACGGGTCCATCTCAAAGCCGACACCGGCCTGAACCGGGCGGGGGCGACCGAGGCGGGCTGGCCGTCCCTGTGTGCCGCGTCGGCGGCGCGTGCCGCCGACGGCCTGATCGACGTGGTCGGTGTGTGGAGCCACTTCGCGTTCGCGGACTCGCCCGGCCATCCGACCGTCCGCGCGCAGATCGGGTACTTCCGGGACGCGGTGGCCATCGCGGAGAAGGCCGGTCTACGTCCGCGCGTGCGCCACCTGGCCAACTCGGCCGCGACCCTGATCAGCCCGGACGCACACTTCGACCTGGTCCGCCCGGGAATCTCGGTGTACGGCCTGTCGCCCGGACCTGCCCTCGGTCCTCCCACAGCCCTCGGCCTGCGCCCGGCCATGACACTCACCGCTCGGCTGGCGTTGGCCAAGCGGGTGCCGGCCGGCGGCGGGGTGTCCTATGGCCACCGATACACCACCCTGGACGAGACGACGCTCGCGTTGGTGCCACTGGGGTACGCCGACGGCGTCCCGCGGTCGGCGGGCAACACGGCCGAGGTGCTGTTGGCCGGCCGCCGCAGGCGCATCGCCGGCACCGTGTGCATGGACCAGTTCGTCCTGGACGTCGGCGACGATCCCGTTCAGGCGGGCGATCAGGTCATCCTGTTCGGGCCGGGGGAGCACGGCGAACCCACCGCCGCCGACTGGGCGGATGCCCTCGGGACCATCAACTACGAGATTGTCACGAGGATCGGTGTCCGGGTACCGAGGGTGCACCTCAACGTGTCCGGCCCAGCCGGCCCAGCCGGGCCGGAACGCGGCCTGCCGTGACCGTGATGCCAGATTATGATCATCGACGCCTGGTGGTGACTGTGAAGATGCCGGACGTCGGCGGGCTGCTTGCCCGTACCGGCCGGACTGGCGGCGGCTCGCGGGGGGCGTGGCCGGCCGGCGTCGCCGGTCTTGCCGGCCTCGCCACCGCTGTCGTTGTCGGCGCCGCGGCGCGGCGGCGGTTCCAGCGCCGCTCGGACCGGGCGGGCGTGCTGGCGGATTTGCCGGCTGAGCTGCCGGATGCCTTGGCGGCCGATCTGCCGGCAGACCTGCCCGCCGATCTGTCGGACGCCCTGGCGCCCAGGCCGCCCGATGGCGGTCCGGTCCCGCTGGTCGGGGGGCGTCCGACCACGGTGATCGCGTCGGATGGCGTACCGTTGCACGTCGAGATCGTCGGAGATCCCGGCGCCGCGCTCACCCTCGTCTTCATCCACGGCTTCTGTGTCAGCCTTGACTGCTGGACGTTCCAACGCCGTGATCTTGCCGAATGTGGGCGGTTGGTGTTCTACGATCAGCGTGCCCACGGCTCATCCGGCGCCTCCGACGTCGCGGCATGCACGATTGAGCAGCTCGGTGACGATTTGTATCGAGTGCTGACCGACGTGGTGCCGACTGGACCGGTGGTCCTTGTCGGACACTCGATGGGCGGGATGACGGTCCTTGCGTTGGCTGATGCGCACGCGGAACTGTTCGGCGACCGGATCGTCGGGGTCGGCCTCCTGTCGACCAGTGCCGGCAGCCTGGCCACGGTGACCTTCGGCCTGCCGGCGGCTGCGGCGAAGGTCCTGCGCGTCACGCTGCCCGGTCTTGCCGTCGGCCTGCGCCATGCCCCGACGCTGCTGGAACGGGGCCGCCGCCACGGCAGTCAGATTGCGTGGGCCGCGACCCGTCGGATCGGCTTCGGCTCCACCGCTGTCGGTTCGCCTGTCGTGTCGTTCCTGGAGCAGATGGTGGCCGCAACGCCGCTGCACGTGATGGCCGCGTTCTTGCCTGCGCTGATCAGTCATGACAAGCTCGCCGCAGTGGCGGCGCTGGTGACCACGCCGACGCTGATTCTTGTCGGTGACGCCGATGTCATGACCCCGTTGGAGCACAGTCGGACACTGACCGACGCCCTGCCTGAAGCCGACCTGGTGGTCGTGGCCGGGGCCGGACACGCCGTCCCTCTCGAGCGCCCTGACGAGGTCAACGAGGCGCTGCGCACGCTGGTGAATCGGGCGACCGCCCGGCCGCGGGGTTTGTTGAGCCCGCAGCGATCGCACGGCCCTGATGACCTCTCCGCGTCGGCCTCGTGAACGGCTCGTCCGGGTCTGCCGGGTCTGCCGGGTCTGCCGGGCCCACCGTCTGGACCGACGGACCGGCCTGGATGGTCGAGGTCCCGACGGCTGGAACCATGCGCGCTGTCGGTCGCCGGCTGGCCGGGCTGTTGCGCGCCGGGGATCTCGTGATACTCGCCGGCCCACTCGGTGCCGGCAAGACTGTTCTGGTCCAGGGCATCGCCGCCGGACTGGGTGTCACCGGGGCGGTGACCTCGCCGACCTTCGTGATCGCCCGGGTACACGATGACGGGCGGGTACCCCTGGTGCACGTGGACGCCTACCGTCTGGGCGCAGTCGCTGAAGTCGAGGACATCGATCTCGATGCTGAGATCGAGGAGTCTGTGACGGTTGTCGAGTGGGGCTCGGGGCTGGTAGAGGGCCTGGCCAGCGGGTATCTGCGGGTCGAGATCGAGCGGCCGCCCGAGGCCGCGCCGCTGCCCGGTTTCGGCGATGTCGACGATTGTGATGACAGCGGCGTCCGTGTCATCCGGATGGTCGGTAGCGACCGCGGATGGTCGACCCGCCTGCGGTCGTTGTGGGCGGAGGACGAGGGTGCGGTCCGGCCGCCGCCGGGGATCCACCGGCCCGAACCACCCGATCATGCGATCTGATCGAAGATCCACCGGGCAGGCCCTAGGCTGTCAAACGTGCTGCTTCTCGCTGTTGACACGGCGACACCCGCCTGCTCGGTCGCCCTGGTGGACGTCCACCGGGGTCAGCCCGCCGCCGGATCGGCGAGCGTGGCCACCGCGGCTGGGGTCCCGGCGGCTGAGGTCCCGGCGGCCGGGGGCATGGCGGTAGAGAGCATGGCGGTTGAGGGCATGACGGGACGGGCGCAGCGGCGGGTCGTCGATCCGCGAAAGCACGCGGAACTGCTGGTGCCGTTGATCCGGGAGGTTCTTGACGAAGCGTCGGCACGCCCGGGTGACCTCGACGCCGTGGTGGTTGGCATCGGCCCAGGGCCGTTCACCAGCCTGCGGGTCGGCGTGATGACAGCCGAGGCCTTCGCCGATGCCCTCGGCTTGCCTGCTTATGGCGTGTGTTCGCTGGACGGTGTCGGTGCTGACACCTCGGGCAGAGTGGCCGTGGCGACCGACGCGCGGCGCCGGGAGGTGTACTGGGCGGTGTACCACAACGGCGAGCGGGTGGACGGGCCGTCCGTGGGCCGGCCACAGGTGGTCGTCGACGAACTGCGGCGGATGTCGGTCCACCGGGCGGTCGGCCCCGGCCTGCACCTGTATCCGGACGTCTTCGCGGATTTCGCCGACCTCGCCGACCTCGCAGAGCCGGCGGACCCGGGCTATCCGTCCCCGGTCACCCTCGCCCGCCTGGCCGGCGCGGCGGTCCTGGCCAACCGACCACCCGCGCCGCTCGTCCCGCTGTACCTGCGCCGGCCGGACGCGGCGCAACCGCGTCCGCCGAAGGCGGTGGCCCGGTGATCGGCAAGATGACGATCAGGACAGACCCGGCGACCGGGGATGCGCCGACACCTGGGCGGCGGGACGAGGTGACCCTCGTGCGCCTGCGCTGGTGGCATCTTGACGATGTCGCCGAGCTGGAGCAGGAGATCTTCGCCGAGGATGCCTGGAGCGCCGAACTGTTCTGGTCGGAACTCGCCCAGGGCGAGACGCGCCACTATCTGGCCGCCGTGCGCGGCGGGCGGATAGTGGGTTACGGGGGGCTTGCGGTCCATGACGATGAGTCCTACGTGCAGACCGTCGGCGTCAGCACGGATGCCCGCGGCGGCGGGGTGGGTACCCGGTTACTCGTCGCGCTGTTGCGCCACGCCCGGATACGCGGCGCCCACCGTTGCGACCTGGAGGTGCGCACCGACAACAGCACGGCCCAGGCTCTCTACCAGCGGCTGGGTTTTGTCAATCTCGGTGTGCGCAAGGGCTATTACCAGCCGTCCGGAGCCGACGCCTACGTGATGTCTGCTCGTCGTATCGACACCAACGACTACGGTGAGCTACTGGACGCGGTGGAGTCGACGGTGTCCCGGTGAGCGGGGCTCGCGCCGGTCCCACGGCCCCGGTGCGGGGTGACGCGCCGCTGGTACTGGGTATTGAGACCTCATGCGACGAGACCGGCGTGGGTTTGGTCCGCGGTGGCGTTCTGCTCGCCGACACCCTCGCGTCGTCCGTGGACGAGCACGCGCGCTACGGCGGGGTCATCCCGGAGATCGCAGCCCGGGCACACCTGGAGGCGATGGTTCCGACCGTCGAGCGGGCACTGTCCCAAGCGGGGCTGCGCCACTGCGACGTCGACGCGATCGCGGTCACCGCTGGTCCGGGCCTTGCCGGGGCGCTGCTGGTCGGTGTGGCCGCGGCCAAGGCGTATGCGTTCGCGCTCGGCGTCCCGCTCTACGGTGTCCATCACCTGGCTGCGCATGTCGCGGTGGACACCCTTGAGCATGGAGCGTTGCCCAGTCCGTCAATGGCGTTGCTGGTCTCCGGTGGGCATTCGTCCCTGCTGCTGGTACCGGACCTCGCCACCGGCGCGGTGATCCAGCTCGGGGCCACGGTCGACGATGCAGCGGGCGAGGCGTATGACAAGGTTGCCCGGCTGCTCGGGATGCCGTTTCCGGGTGGACCGCCGATAGATCGGGCGGCCCGGGACGGGAGCCCCACGATTGCGTTCCCGCGCGCGAAGGCGGGCGACGGTACCTTCGACTTCTCCTTCAGCGGACTGAAGACCGCGGTGGCCCGCTGGGTGGAGGCGCGCAACCGCGTGGGCGAGCCGGTGCCCGTCGCCGACGTCGCCGCGTCGTTCCAGGAGGCCGTTGTGGATGTGTTGACGGCCAAGTCGGTCGCGGCCTGCAGATTGCACGGGGTGGACACCCTGGTGATCGGCGGCGGCGTGGCGGCGAACAGCAGGCTGCGGTCGCTCGCGGCGGCGCGGTGCGAGGCCGCCGGTATCACCCTGCGGGTGCCGCGGCCCGGACTGTGCACCGACAACGGTGCGATGGTCGCCGCGCTGGGCTCCCTTCAGGCCGCGGCCGGGGTCACGCCGTCCCCGCTGGACATTTCCGCCACCTCGATCCTTCCGTTCTAGCTTTGTCGGGGCCGCCGGGCGTGCGTAGAAGCATGATCGCACGCCCTTTGGCCGTTCTAGCTTTGTCGGGGCTTAGAGCGCCCGGCATGGTCGAAGATGGGGTTGTGGTTGATGTGACGCGCATGTGGGAGGCGCACGCGGCCGAGGGATGCCTGGATGGGCTCCTGGCCTGGTTGGATCAGGCTCTGGCGGGCACATCGGCGGAGATCTACCGTGGCGTCGGCGACAGCGGAGACGTTGTCGTCGTTCTCCTCCATCCGCAGGGGAGCGAACCGTCGGTGGGCGGTAAACCATCGACCGGCGCCGCCGCGTCCGTCCTCGATGGTGTCCCGCCGAGCCTTCTCGCTCGGTCCGCACGGGGGTGGGACTTCATGCGCGTATCGTCACGCGGACGGAATACCAATAACCAGGAGGGGGCCTGATGGAAAGAAGCGTTGTCACTGGAGGTGCCGGTTTTCTGGGGTCGCACCTGTGCGAGCGGCTGTTGGACGAGGGCCATGAGGTCATCTGCCTGGACAACTTCGTCACGGGGACGCCGGCGAACGTCGCTCATCTTGCGGACCGCGAGGGATTCCGGCTGGTCCGCTGCAATGTAACGGATTACGTTCATGTTCCTGGTCCGGTCGATTACGTGTTGCACTTCGCGTCGCCGGCGAGCCCGATCGACTATCTGCATCTACCGATCCACACCTTGAAGGTCGGCTCGATCGGTACGCTGCACGCCCTTGGCCTGGCGAAGGAAAAAGGCGCGCGTTTCATACTGGCGTCGACCTCGGAGGTCTATGGGGACCCGCAGGTCCATCCACAGCCCGAGAACTACTGGGGCCATGTCAACCCGGTAGGGCCGCGCGGCGTCTATGACGAGGCCAAGCGGTTCGGCGAGGCGCTGACCATGGCCTACCGGCGAAGCCACGCGGTCGACACCGGAATCGTCCGGATCTTCAACACCCACGGGCCGCGGATGCGTCCCAACGACGGTCGGGCGATTCCCGCCTTTGCGACCCAGGCCCTGCGCGGTGAACCGATAACGGTGGCGGGCGACGGCAGTCAGACCCGGTCGATCATCTATGTCGACGATCTGGTCGAGGGAATCGTACGGATGATGTTTTCCGGTCATCCCGGTCCGATGAACATCGGCAACCCCTACGAGTTGTCGATCCTCGAGCTTGCCGAACTCGTCCGTGAGGTTGCCAAAAGTGAATCGGAGATCTCGTTCATTCCGCGGCCGGAGGATGATCCGACGATCCGGCAGCCCGACATTTCGTTGGCCCGTGACATCCTGGGCTGGGAACCTGTCGTCGATCTGCGGACCGGTCTCGATACCACGGTTTCCTGGTTTCGGGAGCATCCCGATGTCATCAGCCGGGCGCACTAACGTGGCCGCGGGCCATGGTGGGCCGCCCGGGTAGTCCGGACCCGTTGTCCTCCGGCCGCCGCCGGATCGGGTCCCGGTCGGTGCCCGTCGCGCCGGCGGACCGGGTCGAGCCCGGCCCGGCGGCGGCCGGCAACTCCCGGTCGTGGCCGGGTTCGGCGGGCTGACCGGCGACCACGGCTGCGGACTCGCTTGACAGTTCCGACCGTGTTGGTTGACGTGGGCGAGGTGGGTGCTAAGTTGGCACTCGGCACACGAGAGTGCCAGCGACAGCAGGCGCCTGTTCCCCCGCGACGGCAGGCCGCCAGGGTCGCTCTCTCATCCAGCGCAGGAAGGGGGAGGTCGATCGTGACGACCGCCACCAAGGTTGCAATCAAGCCGCTCGAAGATCGTATTGTCGTCCAGCCGTCAGACGCCGAGCAGACCACCGCGTCAGGCATCGTGATCCCGGATACGGCCAAGGAGAAGCCGCAGGAGGGCACCGTCCTCGCGGTCGGGCCCGGCCGGTTCGAGGATGGCAAGCGGGTTCCGCTCGACGTTACGGTTGGTGATGTCGTTCTGTACAGCAAGTACGGCGGCACCGAGGTGAAGTACGCCGGTGAGGAGTACCTGGTTCTCTCCGCCCGCGACGTGCTGGCGATCATCGAGAAGTAGGCCTGTCTCCGGCAGGATCCAAGGGCGTGTTTCGCCGTTCTGGATGGCATTCGTCCGGATCGGTGGAGCACGCCCGATCGCCGTTAGGGCGTGCTTTCCGAATCTTCGCTCGCATCACCCCCACCGGAATGCTCCGCGGTCGCGTGGGTTCCTGCTCCCGGGGTCCATCGAGCGATTTCCTGGCGGCACGCCCAGGGGCAGACACGCCCTGAGCCGGTTCGGGAGGACCACGTATGCCCAAGATTCTGACATTCAGTGAGGACGCTCGCCATGCGCTTGAGCATGGCGTGAACGCCCTCGCGGACGCTGTGAAGGTGACGATCGGCCCGCGTGGCCGCAACGTCGTCATCGACAAGTCCTACGGCGCACCGACGATCACCAACGACGGGGTGACGATCGCGCGCGAGGTGGAGCTCGACAACCCCAACGAGAACCTCGGCGCCCAACTCGCCAAGGAAGTCGCCACCAAGACCAACGACGTCGCCGGCGACGGCACCACGACCGCGACCGTGCTCGCCCAGGCCATGGTGCGCAGCGGGCTGCGACAGGTCGCGGCCGGGACGCCGCCGGTGGCGCTCAAGGCGGGTATCGAGGCCGCGGTCGTGGCCGTTTCCAACGCCCTGCTGGAGCAGGCGCTGGAGGTGGACTCGAAGGAGGTCATCGCGCACGTCGCGGCAATCTCCGCCCAGGACGCGAAGGTCGGCGAGCTCATCGCCGAGGCGATGGACCGGATCGGCAAGGACGGTGTGATCACCGTCGAGGAGAGTCAGACCCTCGGACTGGAGCTCGAGCTCACCGAGGGGATGCAGTTCGACAAGGGTTACATTTCTCCGTACTTCGTCACGGACTCCGAGCGCATGGAGACCGTCCTCGAAGACGCGTACGTGCTCCTGCACCCGGGCAAGATCAGTGCGCTGGGCGACGTCCTTCCGCTCCTGGAGAAGGTCATGGAGGCGCGGAAGCCGCTTCTGATCATTGCCGAGGATGTCGAGGGGGAGGCGCTGTCGACTCTCGTCGTCAACGCGATCCGCAGGACCTTCCAGGTCGTGGCAGTCAAGGCGCCGGGCTTCGGCGACCGCCGCAAGGCGATGCTGCAGGATATCGCCGTCCTCACCGGGGGACAGGTCGTCGCTGCCGAGGTCGGTCTCAAGCTTGACTCGGTCGGGCTGGCTGAGCTTGGGCGGGCGCGTCGAGTTGTGGTCGACAAGGACACCACGACCATCATCGACGGTGCCGGGGACGAGACGACCATTGCCGACCGAGTACGTCAGCTTCGGGGCGAGATCGAGGCCAGCGACTCGGACTGGGACCGCGAGAAGCTGCAGGAGCGGGTCGCCAAGCTCGCCGGTGGCGTCGCCGTGGTCAGAGTCGGTGCGCCCACCGAGGTCGAGCTCAAGGAGAAGAAGCACCGTCTGGAGGATGCCGTGTCCGCCACCCGCGCAGCGGTGGAGGAAGGCATCGTGGCGGGCGGTGGGTCGGCACTGGTACACGCCGGCGCGGCCCTCGACGGCGGCCTCGGGCGCACAGGCGACGAACTGGCCGGTGTACAGATCGTTCGTGACGCGCTCAGCGCTCCGTTGACCTGGATCGCGAACAACGCCGGCCTGGAAGGCGCCGTGATCGTCGCGAAGGTGAAGGAGCAGCCCGTCGGCAGTGGCTTCAACGTGGCCCGGGGCGTGTACAGCAACCTGATCGCCGACGGCGTGGTCGACCCGGTGAAGGTGACCCGCTCGGCGGTCGCCAACGCCGCGTCCATCGCTGCACTGTTGCTCACGACCGAAAGCCTCGTCGCGGAGAAGCCGTCGAAGGCCGCGGCCGCCGCCGGCCATGGTCACAACCACGGCCACTCGCACGGCCCGGGTTTCTAAGGGCGACCGGCAACAGGGGTGTAGATCAAGGAGCGGGGCTGCGGCGCTCTGAGGCGCTCTGAGTTGACGGGATCCGGCTCGCCGGGATCCTGACAGGCGTACTCCCGCGGATGTCGGTCGCACCGACCCGCGGCACCGCGTGGTGGATTCCCTCAGCACACCGGGGATTTCGGCCTCCGGCGGCGCGAAAAATCATGATCGCGCCGCCTTCGGCCCTCTCGGCCCGGCAGGACCGCCAACGTCCTGCCGGGCCTTTGCAGGTTCCCTGTCGATCTCGCTGAGGTCGTCGATCTCGCCGATCCCGCCGAGGTCGATCTCGCCGAGCGTTGCGGTCACACGTCGCGGGTGACCCATCCGGTGGGATGGACATGTCCGTGGATGTCGCCACCGCGGGCGCGCGATCTGACGATCGTCGCGCGCCCTTTGGCCCTCTAGCGCCCTGGGGACTGCGGCCTCCGGCGATGCGACAGAACCACGATCGCATCGCCTTTGGCCGGTTCAGCAGGCCGGTTCAGCAGGCCGGAGCCAGACCGGGGCGTGACGGGCTGTGCCGAGCCGCGCCGCGACGCGTTCGGCCGGTCAGGATGCCTTCTCGTTCGGACTCGCTCAGCCCACCCCAAACCCCGTAAGGCTCGCGGGCGTGCAGCGCATGCTCGGCGCATGCCTGGATCACGGGACACCTTGCGCAGACGGCCTTTGCGGCGGCCTCGCGAGCCGCGCGGGCCGGGCCTCGCTCACCTTCCGGGTGGAAGAAGAGCTCCGTGCTCTCTCCACGGCACGCACCGTGAAGTTGCCATTCCCACTTCTCGGCACCGGGGCCTGGAAGTCGTCGGACATCGGTCATCGGTCTGAGCCCCCCTCTCAACCATGGGCGGCAGGCGCCGCAGCTACACCGTAGTGCCGCGCCATATGTTGTTCAACACTGAGAATCACTCGGCGCGTGGTCGGTCGGAGCCGGTTAGTCGCCAAGTTGTGGGTACGGTCGCCGAGAGCCACCATGAGCGCTGTGACCCCCTCCCCGGAGCCGGCGGAGCGCAACCCGCGGTACACAGTCGCGGCGGTTGCCCGGCGGCTGGGCGTCGCGCCCGCGACCCTTCGAACATGGAACCGTCGGTACGGGCTCGGTCCGGCCGACCATGTGTCCGGTACCCGCCGCAGGTACGGCCCACACGACCTGGCCCGTCTGGAGTTCATGTGTCGACTCACACGGGATGGGATCGCGCCCGCCGAAGCGGCCCGGATCGCCAGAACCACACTGGTCGACGACCTACCGGAACCGCGTTGGCTGGCCCCGGTTCGAGCGATCACTGATGATCATACGCACGGTGTCGGACCCGAACCCTTCGAGGGCGGATCTGACCGCGGGGACGCGGACCTGCCGGCTACCACCGGGGAGCGCCTCGGGGCCGCGATCCCGGTGGATGACGATCGTGGCGGTCCCGATGAGCCGGCGGTTGCCGACCCTGCCGGTTCACGGGGTTCAGGCGGCCGGGTGCTGCCGCTGGCGGATGCCGGTATCGCTGCCCGGGGACTCGCCCGCGCGGCCATGGCGCTCGACTCGTCGGCGGTCACCCGCATCATGGCCCACGCCGTGGAAACGGACGGCGTCGTCGCAGCCTGGCAGGAGCTCGTCTGCCCGGTGCTGGTCGCCGTGGGTAGGCGCTGGGAACAGCGCGGCGACGCCGTGGACGTTGAACATCTGCTCAGCGACTGTGTCGCGGCGGTGTTCCGCCGGGTCGCGGATCGCGCGCTCGACACCTACACCCGACCGGTGCTGCTTGCGTGTACCCCGGCCGAACAGCACAGCCTCGCGCTGAGCGCGCTGGCTGCAGGTCTGGCCGAGCGGGGTGCCACCGCCCGCATCCTTGGTGCGGCGGTGCCGGTGGCCGCGTTGCGGACTGCGGTCGCCCGTACCGGGCCGGTAGCGGTCTTCCTGTGGTCGCAGCGTCGGACGTCCGCGGATGCGCAGGCGTTGAGCGGTTTACCGGTAACCCGGCCGTCGACATTGATCATCGTCGGCGGTTCGGGCTGGCGCCGAGCGACCCTTCCGGCGCGAGTCCGTCACGCGGGATCCCTGCCCGAAGCCCTCGACCTGCTCACCGGGAGTCCGCTCGAGCGTTAGAGCGACGCCGCTCGCCGGATCAGCCCGCTTCCGACGCCTCGCTTGTCTCGTAGACGCCGTCGGCATAGCCGCGTGCGTAGTCCCAGCTGACATAGGACGACGGGTCCGGGGCGTACGCGGGCTCGTGGACCCTGGTGCGGCCTTCGTCAAGAAGGTGGCGAAGGTTACCCATGAGCAGATCCCAATCGAAGAAATGGGGTTCCGCGCATCCCTCGCAGTCAACGACGAGGCCGCGGTAGCCGCGGGGCTCCAGCAAGGTCCGGAAGACGTCGAGGTCTCCGAGTTCGGCGAGTATCTCCTCACGCTCGTGCGGCGATAGGGGCTCCAGCAGCTCGGTGTCCTCAATCGGGTCGAGGTGCGCGAGCTCCGCTGTCGGATCCTCGGGGTCGCCCGCGAAGGGGTCGAGAGGCTCGTCGCTCACGCCGACCACGCTACGCCGGACACGGCCTGCTAGTGGCACCGATGGGCGACTCCAGACGTCGGCCGGTGTTCGGATCGCGCCTTTCGACCTGTTCGGAAGACTTGCCTGCGCACGCCTCGTGACCCGTGGTGCTGGATTGTTGCGCAGCGCGACATATCCGGCACCGGATCGGTTGTTTCAACGGATTTTGCCGTTCAGATGGTCATGGTTTTTTGTCGCACGCCCGGCGGCCGTGATGGGTCTTGCTGGCCAAAGGGTGTGCGATCATGGTTTTTTGTCGCACGCCCGGCGGCCGTGATGGGTCCTAGGATGTGAGTTTGGAGCCCGTGCCGAGGTGTGAACGGAAGATGCCATGAACAGTCCCATTCTCTCCCCGGCCGGGTCCGAGCCGGGGCCGATGCAGTCGGCGAAGCTGGCCATGCTGGGGCTGACCTTCGACGACGTGCTGCTGTTGCCGGCGGAATCGGACATCATGCCGGCGGATGCCGACACGTCCACCCGGTTGTCGCGGCACATCCGGTTGGCCGTTCCGTTGTTGTCCTCGGCGATGGACACCGTCACCGAGGCACGGATGGCGATCGCGATGGCGCGGCAGGGTGGCGTCGGCGTCCTGCATCGCAACCTTTCCATCGACGACCAGGCGCAGCAGGTCGACATGGTCAAGCGGTCCGAGTCGGGGATGATCACAACACCTATCACCTGCGGCCCGGATGCCACCATCGAGGATGCCAACGAGCTCATGGCCCGCTACCGCATTTCCGGGGTTCCGGTGACCGAATCGGATGGTCAGTTGGTGGGCATCGTCACGAATCGCGATATTCGTTTTGAACGGGACTATTCCCGGCTGGTGCGTGCCGTGATGACCCCGATGCCGCTGGTCACGGCGCCGGTCGGGGCGTCGGTGGACGACGCGCTGGTGCTGTTGCGCCGGCACAAGATTGAGAAACTGCCCCTGGTGGACGGTCAGGGGCGTCTGCGCGGACTGATCACGGTCAAGGATTTCACCAAGCGTGAGCAGTATCCGCAGGCAACCAAGGATTCGGATGGACGCCTCGTCGTCGGTGCCGCCATCGGGGTGGGCGAGGACGCGTACAAGCGTGCGCAGGAGCTTGTCGCGGCCGCGGTCGACTTCTTGGTGGTGGACACCGCGCATGGCCACTCCCGGGCCGTGCTGGACATGGTGCGGCGCATCAAGAGCGATCTGCCGACCAGATTGGACGGCAGCCCACTTGATGTGGTCGCCGGAAATGTCGCGACCGCGGACGGCGCACGTGCGTTGGTGGACGCCGGCGCCGACGCCATCAAGGTGGGGGTGGGGCCGGGCTCGATCTGCACGACCCGGGTGGTGGCCGGGGTCGGGGTCCCGCAGGTCACCGCGATCTATGAGTGCGCGCAGGCCGTGCGCGAGGCTGCCGTCCCGGTGATCGGTGACGGCGGGATGCAGTACTCCGGCGACATCGCCAAGGCGATCGCCGTCGGCGCGGACACGGTGATGCTCGGTAGTCTTCTGGCCGGGGTTGACGAGAGCCCGGGTGAGCTGATCTTCATCAACGGTAAGCAGTACAAGGCCTATCGCGGGATGGGGTCCCTGGGTGCGATGCGCAGCCGGGGCACGACCCGGTCCTATTCGAAGGACCGCTACTTCCAGGACGACGTTCTCTCCGATGACAAGCTTGTTCCGCAGGGCGTCGAGGGACAGGTCCCCTACCGGGGGCCGTTGGCCGCGGTGGCCCACCAGCTGGTCGGAGGGCTACGCGCGGCTATGGGATACACCGGTGCCGCCACGATCGACGCCCTTCAGCGGGATGCCCGGCTGGTGCGTATCACCTCGGCCGGACTCAAGGAGAGCCACCCGCATGACATTCAGATGACTGTCGAGGCACCGAACTACAACGCGCGGTGATCAGCATGTGCGGCCACCCGGCGTCCGATGGCCCCGTCTGCGGTGGCAGGCTTCCGGCGGCAGGTTCCCGGTGAGAGGACACAGTGGCTGAGGTCGAGATCGGTATCGGTAAGAGCGGGCGGGTGGCCTTCGGACTCGACGCCCTGGGTATCGTGCCGTCGCGGCGGACCCGTGACCCCGCGGACGTCTCGCTGGCATGGGAGATCGACGCCTATCGCTTCGACCTGCCGGTCGTCACCGCTCCGGCGGACGCGGTGACCTCGCCCGCGAGCGCGGTGACCGTCGGCGGTCTTGGCGGTCTCGGCGTTGTCCACGTCGAGGGTGTGTGGAGCAGGCACGAGGAGCCCGATTCGCTTCTGGCGGAGCTTTCCGCGCTCGACGCTGATGCGGCGACCCGGCGGCTGCGCGAACTCTATGCGGCGCCGATCCGGCCGGAGCTGGTCGTCAAGCGGCTGGCCGAGATTCGCGAATCGGGCGTCGTCACCGCTGCCGCGCTGCGTCCCCAACGGGTCGCGGCACTGTACCCGTTCCTCCTCGAGGCCGGCATTGACCTTCTCGTCATCCACGCGCCGGCAGTGTCTGCCGAGCACCAGTCGCGGGCGGGCGAGCCGTTGAACCTCAAGCGGTTCATCGGCGAACTTGACGTGCCGGTTCTGGTGGGAGGATGCGCGTCCTTCTCGACGGCCCTGCATCTGATGCGGACCGGTGCCGCCGGCGTGATCGTAGGTGTCGGGCCAGGTGGCGCGGACACGACCCGTGCGGTGCTCGGTGTCGGGGTCCCGATGGCAACGGCGATCGCCGACGCGGCCGGAGCACGGATGCGCTACCTTGACGAGTCCGGTGGTCGTTACGTCCATGTGATCGCCCACGGTGGGATGCGGACGGGCGGCGACATGGCCAAGGCCATCGCCTGCGGTGCTGACGCCGTGATGCTTGACACGCCACTGGCCGCCGCGGCCGAGGCGCCCGGTTGCGGCGGTTACTGGTCCATGGATGTCCTTCACTCACGGTTGCCACGTGGCGTCTGGGAGCGTGTGCCGGTCATCGGAACGCTTCGCGAGATCCTGTTGGGTCCGGCTGCGGTGAACCCCGGCACGCTGAATCTGGCCGGTGCGCTGCGGACAGCCATGGCGACCACCGGGTACGCGACGGTGAAGGAGCTGCAGAAGGCAGAGGTGTTGGTCGCCTCGACGCTCTGCTAGCTTCCGGGTGCAATCGGTGTTCAGTCGGCGTCAGCGTCCCAGCTCCCCAGCGGCCGGATCGTCCCGTGTCGGACCGTTGGAGTGGCATTGCGGGTCCGGTTCGGATGCCGGGGTGACCCCGCAATCTGGCGGCATGGCACCCTGAAGGCGTCTGTTTCGGTCCGAAGGATGACACATGCGCATCGACGAGCACGGTCGCTGGGTCAGCGATGACGGCGCCTACGTCTGGGATGAGGCCGCCCAGACGTGGCAGCCGTCGGCGCCGCATCCCACCGGATCGGCAGGATTCACGGCTGCCGTCGATGCTGCCAGCCCTGCCACAGACGGCATCGCGGTCGAGTCCACCGGCGGCTTTTCCGTGGTTTCCCTCCATCACGATCCGGCGACGCCTCGGGACCCGGCGGCTTCGTCGGTGGCCGACGACCTTCCCATGACGGGCACGGCCTGGCCGCAGCCCGTCCAAGTCGGTCGGTGGGATGCCGGCTCATGGCCGGGCGCCGACGTCGCGGCGGGGGGCCAGGCCGATGCCGGCGGCTGGGCACCGCTCGGCGGAGACGGGCAGATCGGCACCGATCTGAGCGTCGCCGGCGTGTCCGACAGCGACACGGGATCTTGGGATATCGCCCGGACGCCGGACCCGGTTGCCGGCGCATGGCTTGCAGGGGGCACGGGCGGCGTTGACATCCTGAGCAACTCCGATGCTCGCGCCGGGGCTGACATCCCCACCGACCTGGGGCCAGGCGGGCAGCAACCGAGCGGGCAGCAACCGAGCGGGCAGCAACCGAGCGGCCAGC
>NZ_CAUVXL010000239.1:0-18503 GCF_963555915.1 Protofrankia sp. Cas4 | reverse complement strand
AACCGAGCGGCCAGGAGATGGCATGGAGTCCGGTCCGGTTCGGTCTGGATGATCATGCGGTGGCGGCCCCCGGATGGGAGCCTGCAGAACGCGATCGCGACGAACACCCCGCTGCTGACGGTGTTGGGGATGTCGGCGCCCGAAGCCGCATCCCGCCTGCCGGCACGCGTGCTCAGGGGCGTCGGCGACGTTCCTCGGCGCGGGCCCGACCAACCCGGTTCAACCCGCCGAGCGGCGAGGCCGACGGGAACGCCGGCAGGTTACCGCCGGGTGTGACATCGCTGCCGCGTCCCGCACTCCTCACTGGAGCGGCGGTTCTGGCGCTTCTGCTCGGGCTGGGTGGGTGGCTCGTTTTTGGGCGGGATGGCACGAACACCGCGATCAGGGTACCTGTCAAGGTTACAGCGAGCCCCTCGGTGGGATCGCCCCGGCGGTACTCCGAGCCGGTGCGTGTGGCCTATCTGGATGAGTGCGTCCAGGTCAGCGGGGGACTGCGGACATACTGCACGTGCACGTTGGAGAAGCTGGAAGCCACCTACCCGGAGGATCGGTATCTCGCCTTCAACAACAATGTTAATTCCGCCGACTCGACCAGGGTCGTTCGTGAGATCGCAGACCAGTGTGCGAGTGCCGGATGATGAAGGCTGGTGTATGCTGAGTCCATCCGTTTTTTCGCGTTTCATGGGCAAATACGCCCTTAACCTGGGGGGCAGGACATGCCCACCGACGACTTCGGGCGCTGGTTGAGCGACGATGGCGCGTGGGTTTGGGACGGTGTTGCCAAGACGTGGCGTCCGCGGACGACGGCCGGTGATCCCGGCGATACGGGTGGGTCCGTGACCGGGCCACCCGAGCGAACTGAGGCCCCAGCGCGGCGTACGGACGACTTTTTCGCGGTGGAGCGGGTCGGCGAGGCTGACGACCGGTCCTACCAGCAGCCTGACGGGGCGTCAGCCTGGGAGCTCACCGGTTCGACGGACCGACAATCGGCCCGGGAGCACGGCGGGCGGTCCGACTCGGATTCGTTCATGCGACCGGCCCAGGCCCAGGCACCGGCACCGGTCGACCCGTTCGATGTCTCCTCCACCCATGATCGACCAGCGTTCGCCACGTACCCAGCCGTTGAGGACTCGCCGACTCCAGATAATCACATTCCGTGGACGGGTGGCTCGCGGACCCCGGTCGATCCCGGGCGAGGCGCGCCCAGCGGGCACCGGAATGGGCGCTGGGACCTGTCGGTGGGTAACGTTGACAACGGGCGATCCGAGCGCGGCGACGATCCTTCCTCGCAGTCCTCGCCTGCGGGTCCGAGCGCTGGCTGGGAGCCCGATACAGGTCAGCGTCAGCCTGGAACCCCCCGCGGCTTCGGGCCCGGCCGTTCCGATGGTGTCGGCGTCGCCGATGCCGGTCGTAACCGGCTGCCGGCCGACAGCCGGCCGACGCCCTTCCCCGTCGGTGGTCAGGGCGCATTCAGTCCACCGGCACACCGGTCGCCGGAAAGCACCACCGGCGTGCTCGCCGATCGGCTGGCCGGCGACCCGACGACCGGGTCGCAGACGCCCCGAGGGTTCGGGGGCCCCGCCGGCTTTCCTGCGGGGCGTGGATCCGGTGGGTACGGGGCTGGCGGCTCCGGAGGTCCGCCGACAGGCGGGGCCGTTGGTGGCGTGAACGGTTCCGCCGGTGATCATCAGGCGAACGGCTACGGCGCGTCGAACGGCTACGGCGGCTCGAACGGCCATAGCGCGTCGAACAGCTATAGCGGCTCGACCGATTATGGCGCGTCGAACAGTCAGAGCCCTTCGCAGGGCACGAACGGTTATGGGCTTGCCAGCCGCCATCCTTCGGGCTACCTGGGATCCACCCGCGGTGGTTCCGATGGCCGCGATGCCCCCGCGGGGGTGGGTCCGGCCGCCGACACCGGCGGTGCGAATCGGGTTGAAAGCCGGGTAGTAGGATATTCCGGCTATCCGCCCACCCGGCAGGTTCCCCGTCGTACCGGCCCGGACGAGCGCGTCTACGCCCCGCCGGGCGGGCCCTCGCCGGCCGCCGGCGGCCGGCGGGATGCCGGCGGCCGTGCCGCGATCCTCCCGCCGGCTCACTGGAGTCCTGCCGCACCGGGCGTTGATCCGCTTACGCCGTCGCGGACAGCGCTGGGCCCGGCGCCCACGCCTGCCGCGACCGCGCCGCCGTTGACCGCGCCGCCGTTGACCGCGCCGCCGTTGACCGCGCCGCCGTTGACCGCGCCGCCGTTGACCGCGCCGCCGCGGGCTCTGCCCTCGTCAGCGTCCCACGCGATTGGAACACCTGAGCTGGACCGGGACGGTCCTTCCGGGCGGGTTCCGGGCGAGGCGGGCTTCGCCAGCGCGCCGCGCCCTTCGCCCGGTGTTTCCGCATGGGACGACGACCTGCTGTCCCACGTTGCGCCACCGGCCGCGCTTTCGTCCCGACCGTCGGCGGAGGCGGCGATGACCGAGGCCCTAAGGGTGGAGCCAGCGCCGGAAAGTGACGAGGACGACGGGGGTTGGAAACCATCCACCACGGTCCGCAAGAAGGTGGATCGTGGCGGCGCGGCGCCACCTCGAGTATCCCCCGGACGGGCGTCGTCGACCGGCGCGACCTCAGGCATGGCACGAACGGGGGCGAAGGAGAGCCGCCGGGCGTCGAGCGGTCGGGCGGCGGTCGGCACGAAGCGCGGCGCCAGCCGTCTTAACCACCGGCCCGGCGCGACCGGTCGGACCGGCTTCGATGCTGATCAGATTGACGACGTCGACTATGATCTTGATGCGGATTTCGAGGCCGACGGTGACGAGGAGAACGATCACGGCGACTATCCGTCGGGGTTCTTCGCGCGCTATCGACACGGCTGGGTGGGCCCGCTGATCGTCGCGGTCGTGGTGTCACTCATCGCGATCGGCGCCTACGTCATGTTGATCGGCGGGAATGGTCATTCAGATACGGCGCCGACGTCGGGGACGGCCACCTCGCGGCCTGGGGGGTCGCTGACGCCGACGACGAGTAATCCGGATGCCGCGGCGGGCCAGGCGCTGATCGACGGCGCCTACCGCTGCTACCAGGCGGACAGCGCGGACCTCAAGCCGCTGACCGCGGTCGCCGACAAGCTTGTGGTTCCGATGGGGCGAGGGGCGTACATCTGGAACGCCCAGCAGGGTACCTACACGATCACCCGCAACAGCCTGAGTACCGACACCCAGATCTTTGCCGACGTTCAGTTCACCGGCGGTCCGCTCAAGGACGTCAAGGCCCTGTTTTTCGATCGCGTGCGACAGGGCGACGCAGGCAAGGACGTGGGTGCCCTCACATTCGAGGACGGGACGAACCGGTGGTGCGCGATCAACTAGAGCCTGTCAAGGGGGCGCTCTTACCTGGCCGGGCCGTGCAACGGACCATCGGGTGACAATGCACGATGTATGGAACAAAAACACCCCTTTGGATCTCCCGTGGGTGGGTTGACCGGGACCCAGTGCCCAGGTTTCAACCCGGGTGCGGCAGGATCAGGTCCCATGCTCGGATCTGACCGTGTGACCGGCGCTGACCCGGTACGACCTGGCAGCCTTTCGGACTCTGGCGGCTACGCCACGACCCGCCCGCGTCGGGTGGCCGCGGCCCGGCCGGATGGTTGGGGCGGTGGTTCGCTCGACCGCCGGAAGTTGCTGGGTCTGGCTGGAATGACGGCTGCCGCACTACCGCTGGCCGCATGCGGCGGCGGCGGCGCATCGACTGCGCAGAGGTCCGTCCGCATCGGCTATGTGAGCCCGCAAACCGGGGCGCTGGCCGCGTTCGGTGTCGCAGACAGGTATGTCACCGATTCGATGCGCACCTTCTACCGGCGTGGATTGACCATCGGTACTCGGACCTACCCGGTCGACATCTTTTTCCGGGACAGCCAGTCTGACGAGACCAGGGCGGCTCAGGCGGCCAGTGACTTGATTTTCATCGACGGCGTGGACGTCGTCCTGGTCGGGTCGACGCTGGACACCGTCAACCCGGTTGCGGACCAGTGCGAAGCGAACGAGGTACCGTGCATCTCCACGGCGGCTCCGTGGCAGTCGTGGTTCTTCGGGCGCGGTGGTGACCCGGCAAAGCCGTTCAAGTGGACCTATCACTTCTTCTGGGGCCTGGAGGATGTGATCAAGGTGTACCTGGGGATGTGGGCGCAGGTCGGAACCAGTAAGAAGGTCGGCGCACTGTGGCCGGACGACCCTGACGGCAGGGCGTTCGCGGGAGCCTTTCCGCAAGCTATTTCCGCGCGTGGTTACTCGCTGGTCGCCCAACCCCCCATACCGGCCGGTACAACGGATTTCTCCGCCATCGTGGCCCAGTTCAAGACCAAGGGAGTGGAGATCCTCACCGGCGTGATGTCGGCGTCGGACTTTGCCTTGTTCTGGCGCGAGGCCGCGAAGCAGGACTTCAAACCGAAGATTATTACGGTGGCGAAGGCGTTGCTGTTCCCGGCGTCAGTCCTGGATCTCGGAACGAATGCGAACAACCTCGGCACCGAGGTCTGGTGGTCGCCCGCTCACCGTTTCCGCAGCTCGTTGACGGGAGCGACCCCCCAGGTACTCGCGGACGACTTCACCGCGAAGACCGGCAAACCGTGGCTGCAGACCCTTGGCTTCGTCCACGGGCTCTACGAGGTCGCCACCGAGGCGCTCGTTCAGGCCGGCTCCCTCGGTGATCGGGCGGGGCTTGCGGCCGCCATCGGGAAGCTGCACATGAACACGATCGTAGGGCCGATTGCCTTCGGCAGCTTGGTGAACATCCCCAAGAATGTCTCGAAGACACCTCTGGTCGGCGGTCAGTGGCGCCAGGAGCAGGACAAGGGTTACAAGCTTGTCATCGTCGGTGAAGACTCGAACAGTGACATGGTGTCGGGGTCGGACAGGGTGCAGCAGTACAGCTGACCGGGCGGGCGCCGTCCGGCCGTCGGTTTGACTGACCGTCTGCCTGATTACCGCTCCGTGCCGTCCGGCCAGCCTTTCCCACGGCCATGCGGCACAGGGTCGGCACCTTTTTGACGGCACCCACCCGTGGCGTCCCCGGGTCGAAGGCGACTCGACCAGTATTGCCTCGTGTCGCCTTCGACCGGACGCGAACCCGGGTTCAGGTCCGCGCCACCGCTCGGGACATGGTGTGCTCGACCACCGAGATCAGGGCGCTTTTCGTCGAGTCACGGTTCCGCGCGTCGCAGGTGATGATCGGTACGGCCTGGTTGATCTGCAGGGCTTCCCGGACATCGTCCATGGAATGCCGCAGGATGCCGTCGAAGCAGTTCACGCCGACGACGAAAGGCAGCTGTCGCTGTTCGAAGTAGTCAACGGCGGCGAAACAGTCGGCGAGCCGCCGCGTGTCGGCCAGCACGATGGCGCCGATCGCGCCGCGGACGATGTCGTCCCACATGAACCAGAAACGGTACTGTCCCGGCGTACCGAACAGATACAGGATCAGGTCATCATCCAGGGAGACCCGTCCGAAGTCCATGGCGACCGTGGTGGTCGTCTTGTCGGTCAGATGGGTCAGGTCGTCGACGTGCGCCCCGGCTTCGGTCATCACAGCCTCGGTGCGCAGGGGCACAATCTCCGATACCGAACCCACGAAGGTCGTCTTGCCGGCACCGAAACCGCCGGCAACAACAATCTTGACTGATGTCGTGGCGACGGACGAGTTGACCCGTCGGCGGTCAGAGTTTTCGAAGGCCACTGAGAACCCTTTCGAGCAGCGCGAGATCTGGCGCCTCGTCGCGGTCCGGTTGCTGGTGTACCCGGACGTAACCTTCGTCCGCCATGTCGCCTACCAACACCCTTGCGACGCCGAGGGGAACCCGCAGGCCGGCGGCGATCTCTGCGATCGATCGCACCTGCCGGCACATGGCGGCAATTGTCTGTTGCTCTAGGGCAAGGTCAAGTGCCCGATCTTCACCGAGAGTCGTCGTGAAGACAAGTGCCTCGATGGCAAGTTCGTACCGTGAGCGCGTCCGACCACCGGTCATCGCATACGGGCGGACAACCGGTCCGGGGGCATTCTCGGGATCGATGCTCACCCTGACCCCCTGTGCTCCCGCCGGTTCACCGCGGAAGGATCCCCTGCAGCTCGGCCCTTAGCGCCGGCGTCAGAACGTCCATGGCCCGGGTTACCAGCAGTGCCATCTCATACCCCACAAGTCCGATGTCGCACGATGGTGCCGCAAGGACCGCCATGCTCGCTCCGTCGCTGATAGCCATGATGAACAGAAAGCCGTGCTCCATTTCGACGACCGTCTGCGTCACGTTGCCCGCTTCGAAGACGCGAGCGGCACCCTGGGTCAGGCTCACCAGACCCGAGGCGACGGCTGCCAACTGGTCCGCACGGTCGCGCGGGAATCCGTCCGATACGGCCAGGAGCAGACCATCCGCGGAGACCACCACTGTATGCGCGACACCGGGTACTCTCTCAACAAAGTTATTGATCAACCAGTTGAGGTTCTGTGCGTCTGAGCTCATGGGCGTCACATGTCCTCCTGGGTGTCCCGACGATGGGTGGGGGCGGCGTCGTTGATGACGTCGCGCCCTTGCCGAACACCTTGGTAGAAGCTGGCAAGCCGGCCACCGACTGCTTCGGGAGACCGGATGGGTGCCTCCGGTGGGCGACGTCGTGGTCCGGGTTCGGCGCTGCCCGGTACGAGGTTGGTCATCGGGACCCGCAACGGCAGACCAGCGCGAGTCGTCCCGCCGGGAGTGGGTTGGCGGGTCGCCTCGGCAGCCTGCCAACCGGCGTCACCAGCGGAGGACCATGACATTGCGTCCGCGCTGGCGGAGGCCGTCGTGGCATTGCCGGTACTGACACCGGCACCGGCAGCCACCGGGCTCGACATCGGTCCTGGCGAGTAGGCCGGGGGACCAGCCCTACCGGCACCCGCGCGCGCCGGTAGGTCAGGGGCCGGTATGTCCTGGCCGCTGGCCGGTGCCGGAATGTGGCCCGGGGGCGGGAAGGACGACGCCGGAGCGGGACGTGTGCTGTCGCCGCCGGCAATCGTGGCACCGCGTCCGCCGGGACGGCCCGATGACTCCGGCGGGCGTGAGTCACCACGCTGGATTGCGGGACCACGGTGGATCGTCGGCCCTGGCCGGCGCAGCGGGGACTGCGGCGCGGCACGCCGGGTCGGGAGCGGCGGTGCGGGGGAGCGTCGTTGGAACCAGGCCGAGACCGAGTCGAAGATCGGAGTTGTGTCGGCGTCGTCCGCCTCCCGATCCTGCTCCTGTTCCTGCTCCTCTGACTCGTTCATCCAGACGTTGGACGGATCGTCCAACGGGTCGTGACTCCGGCCTGGGCCGAGATCGTCAGACGGATCGCTGTTCACGGGCAGGGCACCGTGCGAGCGATCGGTGCCGTATGCATCGGATGCCGAGGCAGTCCGGTCGAAAATGGGCTCGGGACCCGTCGTCGGGGTGGCCCATGCAGTGTCCGGGACGGCGCGAGCCCCGAGTCCCGACGTCTCGAGGTCGGGACTCATGCCGATCGGTCCGGTGTTGAACGGCTCGACCTCGATCGGGCCGGTTCCGATCGGGCCGGTGTTGAACGGTCCACTGTTGAACGGTTCGAGCCCGATCGGGCCGGTGTTGAACGGTTCGAGCCCGATCGGGCCGGTGTTGAACGGTTCGAGCCCGATCGGGCCGGTACCGCCGGGGCCGGTGCTTGTTGGTCCGGTATCGGACGGGCTCGGCCATCGTGGCGTGCCCGGCCCGCGGGGGATCTCATAGTTGTTGCTGGCCGGTCCGGCCGCGAATGGGGAGTCGACGCCCGGCCGGTTGCCGGTGGTGACATCGTGCGGACCAGTACCGCCGAACCGGCCGCCCGGCTCCAGTTCCGCAGGCCCGAAGCTGCCGGGCCTGGCGGCGAACCTGTCGCCTCCCTGCGGCCTGAACGCGCCGTCGGTCGGTGCGCCGTCGGTCCCGGTACGGCGTCCCCAGCTCTGGTCGCCGCGGGCTGTGTTCATGTTCGGCGTCGCCGAGGGCGGAACGGAGGTGAATCCCGGTGGCGCCTCGGCAGGTCCCGGGCCGCTGCCGTGCAACGGGCCGCTGCCGTGCAACGGGCCGCTGCCGTTCAAGGGGCCGCTGCCGTTCAAGGGGGCGTGCCCGTTGAAGTGCGAACCACCGTTGGAGAATGCGCCACCGTTGGACGGCGTGGTCCCGTTCGTCATGGAGCTGCCGTTGGTGCTGGAGTTACCGGCCGCCATTGCGTTGTCGTTGGCTATGGCGGCGGGAAAGCCGCTGTCGAGTGCCGGTCGGTTGCCAGCCGATGTACGGCCGCCGCCGACGCTGGCTGTGGGCCGCGCAGGGGCGGTTGACGACGCGTCACCGGCGACAACCTTGGCTGGTAGCCGTACCACGGCGGTTATGCCGCCGGACGTCGATTCCCGCAGCTGGACCCGAATGCCATGTCGGGTGGCCAGCCGACCTACCGCGAACAGACCCATCGTCCGGGATACGGACACGTCGACGACCGGTGGATTGGCCAAGCGGTCGTTGATGCGTTCGAGATCCTTGGCCGGCATGCCGATGCCGCGGTCCTCGATTTCGATCATTGCTCCCGCGCCGGGGCCGAGCGAGTGGCTGGTGACCAGCACCTCTGTGGCCGGTGGCGAGAACGAGGTCGCGTTTTCCAGCAGCTCGGCGATGAGGTGCACGACGTCGCTCACCGCGTGTCCGGCGATCGAGACTGGAGCCGCAGCCGACTGCTTCACCCTCGTGTACTGCTCGACCTCGGAGATGGCGGCGAGGACGACCTCGTTGAGCGGGACGGGGTGGGTCCATCGGCGGGCGGTGTCGGTGCCGGCGAGGACCAGCAGGCTTTCGTTGTTCCGGCGCATACGGGTGGCGAGGTGGTCGAGCTTGAACAGGTTGGACAACTGGTCGGGGTCCTGCTCCCGGTTCTCCAGATCGTCGATCAGCCGCAGCTGCCGTTCGACCAGACCCTGGCTTCGTCGGGACAGGTTGACGAACATCGCGTTGACGTTGTTCCGCAGAACCGCCTGTTCGGAGGCGAGACGAATGGCTTCCCGGTGTACCTCGTCGAACGCACGGGCGACTTCACCGATTTCCTCCTCGGTGTCGATACCGACCGGCTGGATGTCGGGGTCGATGTCCTGTTCGGTGGAGTCGCGCAGGCGGCGGACGGCCTCAGGTAGGCGGTGTCCCGCGATGTCGAGGGCAGCCGCACGCAATCCGAGCAGCGGACGCACCAGGGAGCGGGCCACGACCATTGCCGCGAGGAGTGCGGTGGCCAAGATGAGAACGATGAGCAGGCCGGACACCAGCGCCTTGCGCTGAATAGTCGAACGAAGTGTTTGGCCTCGGTTGTCGGTGTCGTTGAGGAGCGAGGTGGTGACTTTGCGGTTGAGGTCCATCGTCTGCTGGGTTGACCGCAGCCATTTTTGGGCGTCCATATCGGGGGTTTGCCCGATTCGTCCCGTAAGGACTGTCTGCGCGTCATCGCTGGCCTGGGACACGTCCTGACCGGCGACGGTTGTGCGGTACAGGTCGCTTTGCGGGCGGGTGGCCGTGCCCTCGAAGCGAGAAATCTGGCTCTCTCGCTCGGTGCCGAACCCGACGAACGTGCGATAGTCGCTGCTGTCGAACTGCTGTTTCTGTAGAACGCCGTAGATCAGCGCCTGTTGGGCAGCCAGGAGCTCTCCGGAGCGCACAATCGCGTCGGTGGCTACCACGTCCGCGAGCAGCGACCCGTCGTCCTGACCCTGTGGAATGAGTGCGACCAGGTTGACAAGACTGTTGATCATGGCCGTATAGGCCACCTCGACGGAGTTTGGCGAGGCGATGGTCAGCGCTGTCGCGCGCACATTCTCTCGTCGGGAAAGCCGGTTGGCTGCTGATGCGATTGCCGCCCGGGTCTGGTCGCTGAAGGCGTTCTGGCGTCCCCTGGTGGCGTCATCGTAGTCTCTGGCCGCCTGGTCGACCCGTGTCTGTGCCGCTTTGACCGCATCGAGGGAACGCTGTTGTCCCGAGCTCGCGACATATCCGACCGTGTAGGTACGTTCCCGCTCCAACTCGAACACGAGGGTGGTGGCGCCGCGAGCGATCTGGATCATGTCCCGGACCCGGTTGATCTCCCGCGTGCTGCTAAGGACGGTATTGGCACCCAGGGAGGCGTTGACCAGGATGGCGATCATTGGGACGGCGAGAATCGCGATCAGTTTGGTCCGGACCCGCCAGTTCGACGGAGTGGCAAGGTTCGCCGCTATCCGCCGTAGGCCGCCGGGTCCCGGCAGCGCAATGGCGGCCGCGTCGACGCGATGCCCGCCACCGTCGGCGGGTTCCTCCGGCGTCACCTGGGATGCCGTGGGCGCGTCGACGCCCTTGCTGGCTATCGGTTGTCTGCGCACGTACCTTCGCAACCTCTCCGCCAGCCTCCCGGAACACGTCGTACCAGGATGGCTCGGTATCGGGTCCGGATGTCCCTCGACTGGCACCTTAGCGGTACGGACAGGCGGCCCGAAAGACGCCTACCCTAGGTTAGCCGCCCAAAGAAGATCCGATCATGGTTCTTTCGGCGCCGCCGGAGACCGGGGAACTGTTGTCCAGTTCCGACTCGATGCGGCCGACGCCCTTCTCGCCGAACCTATGGGTGGCCGGGCGGACACGGCTTGATGGCACTGATGAATGCCGGGATCGTGACGATCGCTCAGGCTACTCGGACGATGGTTCCCCGTCGTCGCGGTACCACAGTTGTGTCACAGTCCGTGGTACGCTTGTGACACCTGCGGCTACCCTGGGCGGTGTCCCGTGCCGCCGGCCGTGGGAAAAGAGCCATGATCGCCCGGCTTTCGGTCTGCCGGCTTCGTAGGCTGGCGCCGTGAACACCGCAGCCCCGCAGCCCGCCGGACGTTCGACCGGTACCGATTCGGGATCCCATTCCGTCCACGACCGGGTTCTGGTCGTGGACTTCGGTGCCCAGTATGCTCAGCTCATCGCCAGGCGGGTCCGCGAGTGCCACGTGTATTCGGAGATCGTGCGGTGGGACCTTCCGGTCGAAGAGATCGTTGCCCGGCGTCCCGCCGCGGTCATTCTGTCGGGCGGGCCGAAGTCGGTGTACTCCCCGGGTGCCCTGGAGGTGGATCCGGCCCTGTTTCGTGCCGGCATCCCCGTGCTGGGCATCTGCTACGGCCATCAGGTGATGGCGCATGCGCTGGCTGGGACCGTCGCGCGCACGGGTACGGCGGAGTACGGCGCGACCCGGCTCGCGGTCGCGGCACCGGGCGTCCTGTTCGCGGATCTGCCGGTTGCCCAGCAGGTGTGGATGTCCCACGGTGACTCGGTGACGGCTGCGCCGCCGGGTTTCGTGGTGACCGCGGCCACCCGGTCGACCCCGGTCGCGGCTTTCGAGAACACCGAGCGGCGGCTGTTCGGCGTCCAGTTTCACCCGGAGGTCGTGCATACCGACTGGGGCCTGGACATCCTGCGGCACTTCCTGTTCGCCGGTGCCGGGTGCCGACCGAACTGGACCATGCTCAACATCGCGGACGAGGCGGTGGCGGCGGTGCGCGCCCAGGTCGGTGCTGCCCGGGCGATCTGCGGACTGTCCGGCGGGGTGGATTCGGCGGTGGCGGCGGCCGTCGTGCACCGGGCGGTAGGTGATCAGTTGACCTGCGTGTTCGTCGATCACGGGTTGTTGCGGGCGGGCGAGGCTGAACAGGTGGAGACCGACTTCGTCGCCTCGACCGGGGTCGAGCTGGTCCATGTGAAGGCAGCCGACCGGTTTGCCGCCGCGCTTGCCGGTGTCACCGACCCCGAACGCAAGCGCAAGATCATTGGTCGGGAGTTCATCCGGGTCTTCGAGGGCGCGGCCCGCGAGCTTGAGGCGCGGGCCGAGATCGAGGGAGCTCAGATCGAGTTTCTCGTACAGGGGACCTTGTACCCGGATGTCATCGAGTCCGGCTCACCGACCGCAGCGAAGATCAAGTCGCACCACAATGTGGGTGGGCTTCCCGACGATCTGCGCTTCAACCTCGTGGAGCCGTTGCGCATGCTGTTCAAGGATGAGGTCCGTCGGCTCGGCGAGGAGCTCGGGCTGCCCGAAGAAATCGTCTGGCGACAGCCCTTCCCCGGGCCGGGCCTTGCTGTCCGGATCATCGGTGAGGTCACCCTGGAGCGCTTGGAGGCGCTGCGGGCCGCGGATGCGATCGTGCGCGCGGAGATCCATCGTGCCGGGCTGGACCGTGAGATCTGGCAGGTGTTCGCGGTGCTGCTGGCTGATGTCCGCTCGGTGGGGGTGCAGGGGGACGAGCGCACCTACGGGCACCCGGTGGTCCTGCGTGCGGTCACCAGCGAGGACGCGATGACCGCCGACTGGGCTCGGTTGCCCTACGAACTGCTCGAACGCATCTCCAACCGGGTGGTCAACGAGGTCGCCCAGGTGAACCGGGTGGTGTACGACATCACCTCGAAGCCTCCCGGCACCATCGAGTGGGAGTAGCGCGCCGAGCGCGCCGAGCGCGGTGTGTCCGGGTTCAGCCGGTTCAGCCGGTGCGGCTCGTTCAGGCTGCGGGCGTCTGCAGGGACTCGGCCGCCAGAGTCCGCACGCGGGTGGCGGTCACCTGGTCGATGTTTCCACCAGAGAGGACCACCGCGGTCGGGCCCTGCGCGAGGCCCGGATGACGCAGCAGCGCCGCAACCCCGGCGGCGCCGGCGGGCTCGACCAGTTGGCCATCGGCACGGGCAAGCAGCACCATCGCCTCCCAGAACGCCTCCTCGTCCACCGTGACCATGTCATCCACCAGATTCGAGGCGAGAGCCAGGGTCAGCGTGCCCGGACTCTTCACAGCCATGCCGTCCGCGACTGTCGTCGCCGCTACCCGCAGCCGCTGCCCGCAGCGCCAGGAGCGGGCGAATGCCGGAGCGCCCGCCGCCTGGACACCGATCACCCGCACATCGGCCCGGCGCCGGCGCAGTGCCGTGGCGATGCCCGCGATCAGCCCGCCGCCGCCGACGCTGACCAGAACCGTACGCAGCCCGGGTAGCTGCTCGATCAGCTCGAGCCCGATCGTGCCCTGACCGGCGATTACCAACGGGTCGTCGAAGGGGTGTACGAGCAGGCCACCGAGTTCGTGCGCAGCCGCCTCCGCGGCAAGCAGAGCGGCGTCGACGCCACCGGAAACGAGCTCGACGCGAGCGCCGAATCGCCGGGTTCGCGCAATCTTGGTCGTATTCGCCTCCGCCGGAACGAAGATTGTCGCGGGGACATCAAAGCGGGCCGCCGCGTAGGCCACGCCCTGGGCGTGGTTCCCAGCGCTGGCCGCGACCACGCCACGGGCGCGCACGTCAGGGTCGGCAAGGGCGATCCGGGTGAAGGCGCCACGCACCTTGAACGAGGCGGTGCGCTGTTCGTTCTCGCACTTGAACCAGACCGGCATGCCGGTCAGCCGGGACAGGTGCGTACCGCGCACTACCCGGGTGCGTCGGGCGACCCCGGCCAGGACCGCCGCGGCCCGGTCGACATCGATGTCGGCGGGATCGACGCGGGCCCGGTCGACGGCCGACCAGCCGGCGTGCTGGTCGGCTACGGGCGGGCCGGGTCTTGACGGGGCGTCGGTATCGGCATCGTCGGTGGTGGTCGGGGCCTGGGTGACGGCTGGTCGGCTCATCGCTGCTCTCCCGATGGCTCGGCGGCCACCTTCCGCAGTGGCCGCGGCAACAAAAAAGCCCCCCGCCGGAACGGCAGGAGGGCAAGGCGCGCGGACCCGGAGTGCTGGATTCGTCAGACGGGCTCGCACGCCTCAAAAATGATCATAAGATGCTGCGCCACCTTCCTAGGATGCTCGCGCATGCCGATGGTCGTCAAACCGACCATCCGTGATCGTCCTGATCCCGGCGGCCGGCCACCTGCTCGCGCGGTTGATCGATTCCGGTATCGTCCGGGCGTCGGATCGGACCGGACGCCGATCCGCACTACGCCCTGTCGTGAGGCCGGCCGGCGCCTCGTAGGGTGTTGAGTGTGCATCGTTGCCAGAACTGTCGGACGTCGAACGTATGATCGATTCACTATGAGTACCCTATTCGGTGGTCCGTACGCCGACTTCGACCATGCTGGTTCCAATGCTGGTTCCGATGCTGGTTCGGATGCCGGCGCCGATGTCGGCTTTGACCCGGGTGGGCCGGGGGGTCGCCCGGCCGCGCACCTCGATCCCGATCTTCTGCTGGAGGGCCTGAACCCGCAGCAGCGGGCCGCGGTCGTCCATGCCGGTTCGCCGTTGCTCGTGGTGGCGGGCGCGGGGTCGGGCAAGACGCGGGTGCTCACGAACCGGATCGCCTACCTGCTGGCCGCACGCGGGGTCCGCGCCGGTGAGATTCTTGCGATCACGTTCACCAACAAGGCCGCGAACGAGATGAAGGAGCGGGTCACCGCCCTGGTCGGCGCTCGGACGCGGGCGATGTGGGTCAGTACCTTTCATTCGGCCTGCGTGCGCATTCTGCGGTCGGAAGCAACGCGTCTCGGGTTCACCAGCAGCTTCTCGATCTATGATGCGGCGGATGCGCAGCGGTTGATGGCGTTGGTCGCCCGCGACCTGGACCTCGATCCCAAGAGGTATCCGCCCCGCGCGCTCGCCGCCGGGATCAGCAATCTCAAGAACGAGCTGGTCGACTGGGAGACCGCCCGGGACAGGGCGGCCAATCATCTTGAGCGGGCCACCGCCGAGGCCTACGGCAGCTACCAGCGCCGGCTTGCCGAGGCGAACGCGTTCGACTTCGACGATTTGATCATGGCCGTCGTGAACCTGCTGCAGGCTTTCCCGGACGTCGCCGAGCACTACCGGCGCCGGTTCCGGCACGTCCTCATAGACGAGTACCAGGACACCAACCATGCTCAGTACGTGCTCGTGCGGGAGCTGGTCGGGCGCGCGTCCCCCCGGACCGTGGACGGCGAGCTGGTCCGTCCGGACGCCGACGATCATGGTGTGGAGCCGGCCGAGTTGTGCGTGGTGGGTGACGCCGATCAGTCGATCTACGCTTTCCGGGGCGCGAGCATCCGCAACATCGTCGAGTTCGAGCAGGACTACCCCGAGGCGACCGTGGTCCTGCTGGAGCAGAATTACCGCTCCACGCAGACGATCCTGTCGGCGGCCAACGCGGTGATCGCCCGTAACGGGCAGCGGAAGCCCAAACGGCTGTGGTCGGACGCCGGCGACGGCGAGAAGATCGTCGGTTACGTCTCGGACAGTGAGCATGACGAGGCCGCGTTCGTAGCCGCCGAGGTTGATCGGCTCACCGACGCGGCAACAGCCAGGCCGGGTGACGTCGCCGTCTTCTACCGCACCAACGCCCAGAGCCGTGTCTTTGAAGAACTGTTCATGCGGGTCGGGCTGCCCTACCGGGTGGTCGGTGGGGTGCGTTTCTACGAACGGCGGGAGGTCCGGGATCTCCTCGCCTATCTGCGGGTGGTGGCCAATCCGGCGGACACGGTGAACCTGCGACGCATCATCAACGTACCCAAGCGGGGCATCGGTGACCGCGCCGAGACAACGCTGGCCACCTTTGCCGAACAGCAGCGGATTCCGTTCGCCGACGCCCTGAGCCGGGCGGCGGAGGTCCCAGGCCTGACCGCCCGCTCCGCAACCGCGGTCGGTGGTTTCGTGGATCTTCTTTCCGAGCTTCGGGCGGTCGTGGCTGCCGGTCCGGTCGCGGTGCTGGAGGCGGCCCTGGAACGAACCGGGTACCTCGCCGAACTGACTACTCAGGACACCATCGAGGCTGAGGGCCGGGTGGAGAACCTCCAGGAACTCCTCAGCGTGGCCCGGGAGTTCACCGAACGCTTCCCGCAGGGTTCGCTCGCCGACTTTCTTGCGCAGGTCTCCCTGGTGGCCGATGTCGACCAGATACCCGATCCGGCGGAAGGCGGAACCGGGGCCGTCACGTTGATGACCCTGCACAGCGCCAAGGGACTGGAGTTCCCGGTGGTGTTCCTGACCGGGTTGGAGGACGGGATGTTCCCGCACATCCGCACGCTGGGCAACCCGACCGAGCTGGAGGAGGAACGTCGCCTCGCCTATGTCGGCATCACCCGAGCCCGGGCGATGCTGTATCTGACGCGGGCGCACGTTCGCAGCGCCTGGGGCCAGCCGGCGTACAACCCGCCGTCGCGTTTTCTCGACGAGGTGCCGACGGAGCTGGTCAACTGGCAGGGCAGCACCCGGCCGCCGTCGCCGGTGGCCGCGCCGCGGGCGTCGATGTGGGGCTCGGCATCCGCCGGGTCGTCGACGGCGAAGGCCGGTGGCCTGCCCGGACGCCGTCCGGCGCCGGTTCCACGCCCGATGCCCGATCTTGCCACGGGTGACCGGGTCAACCATGACACGTTTGGCATGGGTCAGGTCGTCGCGATGGCGGGGTCCGGTGACAATCTCGAGGCAAGCATCGACTTCGGAGACGGAACGGGGACCAAGCGGCTGCTCCTGCGCTACGCCCCTGTTGAAAAGCTCTGAGGGTCGGCGGTGGCCATCATGGGCGTCGCTGGAATCTGTCGCTCAATAGGTCACGCCGTGTTCGGCGAGCCAGGCCAGCGGATCGATCTTGATGCCGTCCTGTCCATTGAGCCGGACCTCGAAGTGCAGGTGTGGGCCGGTGGAGTGGCCGGTTGAACCTTCCAGGCCGATCTGCTGGCCGGTGGTGACGACCTGGCCGACCCGAACGTCGATGCGTGACAGGTGGCCGTAGCAGGTTACGATCTTGTTCTCGTGCAGGATCTGTACGAAGTTGCCGTAGCCGGACTCCCATCCCGCATAGATGACTGTGCCACCATGGGCGGCGACAATCCGGGTGCCAAGGGCGGCGCCGAGATCAATTCCTGGGTGGCCGTTGGCGCCGCCGAACCGCTGGGTGAGGTAGGCCTCGATAGGGCGCACCCAACCCAGCGTCTCGTCCTGTTTGCGCGTGGTCTGCTCGGCGGCATTTCGCCGTTGCACGAGCAGGATGGACAACTGGGCCAGCGCCTCGTCGCGGTCGACTCGGTCCGTCTCCGCCCGGCGTTGCATGGCTGCGCCGTCGCTGTCAACCTGGCCTACGAGGGTCGGGTCGCTCAGGTCGTCGGTCCCGGTCGGGCCGGCGGCCGACCCCGCAGAAACCGTCCCGGCGATCCCGAGCTGGGCGACGGCTGGCGGTTCGGAGTGCGCGATGCCGGTTGTGTTGACCATGGCGATGCCCAGGGTGGACACGACGGCCGAGGCAACGCCGGTGCGGCGTAGCTGCGCCAGTGACGCCGCCCGCCGGCCGAGGCTCAACGGGATCCCACGCCTTGCAGGCGTGCCGTGGCCGCGGTGCCGTGCGGAGCCGTGGGCAGGGGGTTGCGACAACCCGGACTCACGCTCCTGTTGGTCGACAAGGCTCCTGCCGCGGCACCACGCGGCAGGAGGGGGGATCCCGCAAACCGATTACGACGCTACACCGGCCAAACCGGACTTTGCCGCCACCCCCGACCAGGCAGGCGTCGCAGTGGTAGGTGTAATGTAGGTCTTTTTCATCGCAGTCGTGGGCGTCGCAATTCGATCATGTCGGATGGGTTCTGGCCCCGATCCCTGATCCACGCCCCGGTTGCCGGGCGCTCTTACAGCGCTTCGGTCCGTGCCGCCGCCTCGGGAAGATTCCTTTTTTGGCTGTCCTGGCCGGCGGTGGGATGTTCCGCGGCATCGTCGAGATGGGCCAGCATGGTCGCAATCTGATGGACGACGTCGAGGTTGAACGGGAGCGAATGATGGCCGACGCCGGGAAGGCGAACATTGCGGACGCTGAGGTCCGGATGGTGAAGAAGGGCTGACTCGGTCGGGCGGATCACCGTGTCCAGATCGCCGGAAAACGCCAGGAAACGCGTTTGGCAACCCGGAGCTGGTTCGGCCAGTTCCCGGATCACATCCGAATCGGGGCGTAGCTGACGCAGCAGGGTGTACGGCACCATCGGGGGGACCACCCGAGCAAGACGGGTGCCTTCGTGCGGAGTTCCCAGCGTCACGAGCGTGTGGACGCGTATGTCGCCGCCCAGTTTCTGGACGTAGTAGCGTGCAACGAGGCCGCCGAGTGAGTGGGCGACGATGTGTATGCGCCCACACCCGGTCTGTTCGCACATTGTTTCGACTATCGTGGCAAGCCGGCTGGCCGCTGTCGGTATGTCCGAGGTGAACAGAGGCAGGTTCACCGTTGCGACGTGTCCGAAGCCGCGTCGGCGCAGCGATCGGTGTAGCCGGGTGAAGATGGACCTGTTGTCGATCAGGCCGTGTACCAGCAGGATCGGCGTGCTCGCAGCCTCGATGTCGCCGACGAGAAGGCCGCGGCGCAGCGGTGAGAGCCCTTCGAGGGTGTAGCGGTCGGCGGGTTCACGCAGTTTTTCCGAGAGGACCCCGACCGGATAGAAGGCGACATGGGTTGCCAGCCAGGCGGCTTCCACGACCATCCCGCGAACCGTGGCGGGCACGTCGAGCAGCCCACGCGTCACTTTCGAGCCGTGGCGGGCCG
>NZ_CAUVXL010000238.1:0-41333 GCF_963555915.1 Protofrankia sp. Cas4 | reverse complement strand
GTGCCGAAGGATCTGGCGATCCTGGCTACCGCCATGTCGGTCCGGCCCAGTTGACGTTTTCCGATTACCCGTCTCCCGTCCGTGCGTGGATAGCCGTCGGAAGAACCGGCCAACCGGAACAGTGTGATCATTGGTGGTTGGCGGATCGCGAAAAGATCTGCTGACCACACTCCTCGTGACCCCTCGTGCCGCCGGACGCATTGTGGATCACTAGGACGTCCACTGTGACCGAGAGTACAAACGGACGTGATGGCTGTCGACTGTTTCTCCGCCAGACGTGACCGGATGACCGGGCCGGCCCCGATCACCGTGCCGGCCCCGATCACCGGGTTGACCTCGCAGGCCGTGCTGCTCGTAGGCCGTGCTCGCGGTGCGGGTCGGGCTCCTGGTGCGGGCCGTGGCGGTCAGACCGGCAACAGCGTGCTTGTCCGGGCGTGCGCCGCTAGGGTCTGTCTCCCGGATGTTGATGGGTGCATACGGCGATCCAGCCGGCGAGCCGGCGAGCCGGCCGGGCGTCGCTCTAAGCACCCTGTCACGGAAGTCGATGTCACGGATCGCAAGGAGGCGGCGTGAGCGGAAACGGTGAGCGGATCCGGGTAGTGGTTGCCAAGCCGGGTCTCGACGGCCATGATCGTGGTGCCAAGGTGATCGCGCGTGCGTTGCGGGATGCGGGTATGGAGGTCATCTACACCGGCTTGCATCAGACGCCCGAACAGATCGTGGAGACCGCCATTCAGGAGGACGCCGACTGCATTGGGCTCTCGGTGCTCTCAGGCGCACATATGACCCTGTTTGCGCGGCTGATGGAGCTGCTGCGGGAACGCGGCGCCACCGACATCGTGGTGACCGGTGGCGGAATCATCCCGGATGCGGACATTCCCGAGCTGAAGGCGCTCGGGGTCGCCGAGATATTCACGCCGGGGGCGACGACGGGTCAAATCGTCGACTGGATCCGTTCGCGAGTGGCAGCGGTTCACGCACTCTGACCGATCCGGATTGCAGCCGGGCTTTGGCCACCTTTCTGTGTGCCGGCCGTGTGTGCCGGCCGGATGAGTCCCGGCCCCGGTCGGGATGGCGGAGCACGCGCCCGCCGTGCGCTCCCAGCTGTGATCTTCAGCGTGATCTGACTGGACGGAGGTGGCAGCGCCTTCGCCGTAGTATCGGGACCGGTGGCTTTGGGACCGGTGGCACCGGGCCCGTGTCCGGTCGGTGCATCCGCGGGTGGGGGCATCCGCGGGTGGGGCAGCGGCGGCGCCACGTCCGTTACCGGGATGGTCCGGGGCAAAATTTGCGATCGTCCCGATCGGGGACGCGCGTTCGGTGTGATCGCGGTGTCGGCTGCCACAAAGTGCGGCGCCCGACGGCCGGTGCGGGTGATGATGGTGCTGTCCCGGACATACGTGACTGTCCGTCGCGGCAGCCAGCGCGGCTGCCGCGACGGACACGTCAGTAGGCTTGGGACGGTTCTCGTCTCTGTGAACCTTCAACGTTCGATCCTGACCACCGATCTCGTATCCGACTGGACGGACTGTGGATCTCTTCGAATATCAGGCGAAGAAGTTGTTCGCCGATCACGGCGTCCCTGTGCCATCCGGCAAGGTCGCCACCACCCCCGACGAGGCGCGCGCCATCGCCACCGATCTTGGTGGGCGGGTCGTCGTCAAAGCGCAGGTCAAGGCCGGCGGCCGGGGTAAGGCCGGCGGAGTGAAGGTCGCTGACGGGCCGGCAGACGCCACCACCAAGGCCGCCGCCATCCTCGGGATGGACATCAAGGGTCATACTGTCCACTCGGTACTGGTGGAGCAGGCGAGCGACATCGCCGAGGAGTACTACGCCTCCTTCCTGCTCGACCGGGCGAATCGGACCTTCCTCGCCATGTGCTCCCGCGAGGGTGGGATGGAGATCGAGGAAGTTGCCGCGACCAAGCCTGACGCGCTTGCCCGCATCCCGATCGATCCGCTGACCGGGGTAGATGCGACCGTCGCCCGCCAGATCGCGGTCGCGGCGAAGCTGCCGCAGGCAGCCCTCGACGGCGCCACCGAACTCCTGGTGAAGCTGTGGGACGTCTTCGTCCGGTCCGACGCCACGCTGGTGGAGGTCAACCCGCTGATCCTGACCGCCGACGGCCGCGTGTTGGCCCTGGACGGCAAGGTCAGTCTGGACGAGAACGCGTCCTTCCGGCACCCGGACCACGCCGACTTCGTCGATGTCGCGGCGGTGGACCCCCTTGAGCAGCGGGCCAAGGAGAAGAACCTCAACTACGTCAAGCTGTCCGGCCAGGTCGGGATCATCGGTAACGGTGCCGGCCTGGTCATGTCCACCCTGGACGTCGTGACCTACGCCGGTGAGGAGTTCGGTGGCCAGCGGCCCGCCAACTTCCTCGACATCGGCGGCGGCGCGTCCGCGCAGGTGATGGCGGACGGTTTGTCGATCATTCTCTCCGACCCCGCGGTCAAGAGCGTTTTCGTGAACATCTTCGGTGGGATCACCGCCTGCGACGCGGTCGCGAACGGTATCGTGCAGGCCCTCGAGATCGTCGGCGACGTCACCACGCCGCTGGTTGTGAGGCTGGACGGCAACAACGCGGACGAGGGCCGGCGCATCCTCACCGAGGCGAACCTCGACGTGGTCAGGCCGGTGGACACCATGGACGGTGCGGCGAAGCTCGCCGCCCAGCTCGCCGCGGCTGCGGCCTGAGCGGACGGGAAGAGGCTTCCGACAATGGCAATCTGGCTGGACGAGACGTCCAAGATCCTGGTTCAGGGCATCACCGGCTCCGAAGGACGCAAGCACACCGCCCGGATGCTGCGGGCGGGGTCGTTGATCGTCGGTGGTACCAACCCCAAGAAGGCGGGCACCGAGGTCGAGGGTGTCCCGGTTTTCGCGACCGTGGCCGAGACGATCGAGAAGACCGGTGCGGACGTCTCCGTGGTCTACGTCCCGCCGGCGGGGACCAAGGCCGCCGTGATCGAGGCGATCGACGCGGGCATCCCGCTCGTCGTGGTCATCACCGAAGGCGTTCCGGTGCATGACACCACCGATTTCTGGGCGTACGCGCAGTCCAAGGGCAACACGACCCGGATCATCGGTCCGAACTGTCCGGGCATCATCAGTCCGGGCAAGTCGAACGCCGGCATCATCCCGGCGGACATCACCCCGCCTGGTCGCATCGGTCTGGTCAGCAAGAGCGGTACGTTGACCTACCAGATGATGTACGAGCTGCGGGACTTCGGCTTCTCCACCGCCGTCGGTATCGGTGGTGACCCCGTCATCGGCACCACCCACATCGACGCACTCGACGCGTTCCAGGCCGACGACGACACCGACGCGATCGTGATGATCGGTGAGATCGGTGGTGACGCCGAGGAACGCGCCGCCGCGTACATCGAGGCCCATATCACCAAACCGGTCGTCGGGTACGTCGCGGGCTTCACCGCGCCGGAGGGCAAGACGATGGGGCACGCAGGGGCTATTGTGTCCGGATCGTCCGGTACGGCTCAGGCCAAGAAGGAAGCTCTGGAGAAGGCAGGCGTGCGGGTGGGCAAAACTCCTTCGGAGACTGCCCGTCTGATGGCTGACGTCATGCGTTCGTTCTGAAACCCCGTAACCGGGTGTGGTCTGTCGCGTCGGCGGCGGGCCACACCCGGTTATGTCGTTCGCGCTCTAAGAGTAGCGTTCTGGGGTGCAACGGCTAACGTGGTGGGGATAGGTCCATCAGGTCACCGTTGATCGCATGAAGTGGGGTCATTCCGTGCCACGTCTCGCCGGTCGTGACGTACCTAATAACGATCTTGGCGTTCTCATCGCCGGTGCCGTCCTGTTCGTCGCCTCGTTATTCGACTGGTTCTCGGTCGGCAGGTTCGGGGAGAACGCGTGGGGAGTGGGGTTCTTCGCCTACGGTGGCGTGGAGCTCGGGCTGCTCGTGACCGGTCTGGTAGTGGTGCGGACCTTCACCCGCGTTCAGCTGCCGGCCGTGGGTGCCGACTGGGTTCTGATCATCGCAGGGCTCGCGGGGTTCGGCATGATCATGATCATGCTCAAGATGCTGCTTGGTATTGAGAACCTCAACCGTGCCGCGGGGTTGTGGCTCGGACTCATAGCGTCCATGGCGATCACGGTCTGCGCGGTTCTCAGCGTTCTCGCGAGCGGGTACACCCTGCCAGGGCAGGGCTCTCGCGGTCGCCCTCAGTTCCCCCCCGGCCCCGGCGCTCGGTACGACGCCTCGGGTCGTCCGATACCCGGTGGGTATGGCGAGCCTGGTGCCTATGGGCAACCGCCGCACAGTGGGTACGGGCAACAGAGCCCGTACGGCCAGCCTCCGCAGGGTGGTTATGCGCAGTCGCCGTACGGCCAGCCGCCGCAGGGCGAATCGCCATATGGCCAGCCACCGCAGGGCGATTTCGGACAGCCGCCCTACGGACAGCGGGACCAGTAGCGCCGGTCGTCAAGCGCCGGTTGCCAAGCGCCGATCGCCAAGCGCCGGTTGCAGAGACTGTTTCAGATTCGCGGACGTTGTTGCGGCGTGTTGGGCGGCGGACTGCGTCGTTTGCGTGCGAGCGTCGAAAGATGGCCAATTCGTTCCCGCGCGGCCAATCCCGGTCGCCGGGTGTCCGTCTGCGTGCCGCGTCCCGTCGTGTCACCTCTCCGCGGACGGCACTGCTCCGGACCGGCATGCTCCGGACCGGCGCCAGCCGGGTCCTTACGGCGGTCCGAGCGGCTCGTGGCGATCTTGTGACGGCGGCCACGCCGCCGATCGCCGGCCTCGCCCTGACCGAGATCGTGGTCGTCCTGTTCTGGGTATCGGACCAGCGGACGCGGGCAGGGAGCGGCGCGGCGTTGCGGGTGGCAGCCGACGTGTGGCTGATGGCCCATGGCACACGGCTTGCGACGCCCGACGGTGATCTTTTTCTGGTGCCGTTCGGCCTTGCCCTGCTGCCGATCGCGCTGACCGCGCTAGCTGGGCACAGACTTGTCCGAGGCCGGTCGCCATCCGGGGAGGTACCCCGGTGGCGCGATGTCCTGGCCGCCACCAGAGGCCGCGGTGCCCGGCTGGCGACGCCGCGTCGGTCGTCGGTCGGCCGGCCCGTGGCCATGGTGGTCGCGTTTTACGCGATCTTTGCCCTCTTGACCGCCCTCGCCGCGGATGACTCCGCCGCGCATCCGTCGATACCGTCGGCGCTCCTGGGCGCCCTTGCGATGAGTCTGACCGGTGCGTGGGCAGGTGCCCTTGTCGCCACCTGTGACCAGTGGCGCCCAGGCGTGACAGCGAGGGTTCCCGCGGTAGTGCGCACGACGCTCAGCGCGGCCGGCGCCGCCGTCGGTGTGATCATCGCGGCGGGTGCGATGATCACCGTCGGCGTCCTCGCCGTGAACATCCTGAAGATTGCTGGCAGTGCGCAGCGTCTGGCTCCTGGCCAGGTCGGAGGTACCGGCGTGCTCCTCATCCACGTGGCCCTGCTGCCCAATGTCGTCGTGTGGGCGGCCGCCTACGCGTTGGGACCCGGCTTCGCCACAGGCGTGCACGGGTTCGTCCGGCCCTTCGGAGTTCACCTCAGCGCCGTCCCGGAACTGCCCATGTTCGCCGGCCTGCCGACGACCGGGGCGTCCATCCCGGTCTGGCTCGCGTTCGCGCTGGCACCCGTCACCGCCGGCTGCATTGCCGCCCGGATGGTGCGACGGGACGGCGGAGCGCGCCCGCTACCGGTATGCCTGGCGCGGGTCAGCCTGGCATCGGTGCTGTGTGGGATCGCCATGGCGGGGCTCGCGGCGGCCTCCGGCGGGTCGCTCGGTACGGGCGAGCTGGCTTCGTTCGGCCCGCCGGGAATCCAGGTCGGTCTCGCCGCAACGGCCGAGGTGGGCCTGGCGGCGGTGCTTGCGACCTGCGCAGAGGCTGCTGTTCGTGGCCGGGTCTCTCACCGGCTGGAGCCGGACGAACCTTCGATCACGTCGTTGAAGCGTTGCCGGCAGACGGCCGGGTCCTGGTTCGGGTCCTTCCGACAGTCCTGATAACGGCGCAGGTCGTCGCCGTGTTGTTCGTAGAAGGTCCAGCTGCCGCCGACAAGCAGCAGCGCGATGAGGGCGGACAGCACGCCCAACGCCAATCCGGCTGTTGCGATGCCGCCGCCTACACCGTGCATCCGCCGTGCGCGGGAACGACCGAGAACGCCGAGGATCACAGCGGCGATTCCGGCCAGGCCGCCGATTCCGATCCAGCAGGTCGCGACGCCGAGCAGGCCGAAAGCCAGGGACAGCCGGCCAAGACTGTTGTGTGACCCACCCGAACGATCACCGTTGGTGTGCGGATCGTCGGCCGATCTCGAGGCGCCGCTGGTCACGGCGCCTGCCGCGGGTCTTCCGGCATCACCATGGCAGGTCCTCCCAGTCGCGACAACAGACATCATAAGGGGTTGCGGCGTGCACCCGGCCAAGGTCTGTGGCATCAGGAAATGTCCGACCTCTTCGCTATGGTACGAACATCAGTTCGACTACGGGGAGGTCGCCATGGCTGTCAGTGTCGCCGGGCTGCGGGCCGAATCGGGGCGCCTGCGGGCACTCGGCTGGTCCTATCGAGGCATCGCCCTGGAGTGGCAGCGTCGCTATCACCTCAATGCGCGGGTCGCCTTCCGGTTCGCACACGGCTGGACGCAGGAGGAGGCGGCCCGCCGGTGGAACGTGCGGTGGTCCGGAGAGGGCCCGCCGAAGACGGGAAAATCCTTTTCCTACTGGGAGGTCTGGCCTGGCCGTGGTGGGCGGGCACCGTCGACCCGGACGCTCACGCGGCTCGCCGAGCTGTACCTCTGCCGACCCGGTGACCTTCTTGACGGGGAGGACTTCGGCCGGCGCGACGCGGGTAGCGACGACCTCTCGGGTCAGCCGGGTTGTGCGGCCGTTTCCATGGGCGTCAGCGGTGATTGCCACGACTGCGGGAGTCGTCGTGGGGGCGGGCCGGGTGTTGAGCACGAAGCCGACGCGGGCGGCTGCGTTGACCGGGCCGAGCCAGGCCCGGATGCGCCGACGCCGGTCATTCCCGCACCCCGCGCGGGCGGCTGCGCAGCCGCCGAAGCCGTCCGGTGACCAGGCACTTGGTGGATGCGCGCAGGCCGGCCGACGTCAGTACAGTCAGAACGGTCATGCGTCCACCGGCGAGCCGCCGCCTACCCGTCGTACCGGAGAGTTCCGTGCCCGCACGACTGGTTGTTCTCGCCTCCGGGGTGGGTACCACCCTGCAGGCCGTGCTGGACGCATGTAAAGATCCATCTTTTGGTGCCGAAGTCGTTGCTGTGGGCACCGACCGGTACGGCACCGGAGCGCAGGAGCGGGCGGCCGCAGCTGGTGTTGCCTGGTTCGTCGTTCGCCTGGAGGACGCCGTGGACAGGGAGGCCTTCAACGCGGCAACCGCGAAGAAGATCGCCGTGTACGCTCCCGATCTGTTGGTACTCGCCGGCTACATGAAGATCCTGGACAGGCAGGTCATTGCGCGGTTTCGGACGGTGAACACCCATCCGTCTCTCTTGCCCGCGTTTCCGGGGGCGCACGCCGTAGCCGACGCGCTTGCGCACGGGGTGAAGGTCAGCGGAGTGACGGTGCACTGGGTTGACGAGGGCGTCGATACCGGGCCGATTCTTGCGCAGGCGGCGGTGGCGTTGGCGGAGTCCGATACGGAAGAAACTCTGCGTGCACGCATCCAGGCGGTGGAACGCGTTCTGTACGTGGAGACGATCGGCCGGATCGTCCGGTCGGAGGAGGGGACATGACGTCCGCACAGAGTCAGCAGACCTCCGCTGTCGGCGAGCTGGTCGCCACCGGCCGCCGTCCCATCCACCGTGCGCTGGTCAGCGTCTACGACAAGGCCGGCCTGCCGGAACTTGTGGCCGCGTTCACCGACGCCGGTGTGGAGGTCATCTCCACCGGGTCCACTGCGCAGGTGCTCGCCCGCCACGGTCTGGCCGTGACGCCGGTGAGCACTCTCACCGGTTTCCCCGAGGTGCTCGGCGGCCGGGTGAAGACCCTGCATCCACGGGTGCACGCCGGCCTGCTCGCGGATCTACGCAATGTGGAGCACGCCAAGGCGCTCGCGGAACTCGACATCGAGCCTTTCGACCTCGTCGTGTCGAACCTCTATCCCTTCCGGGAGACGGTCGCCGGCGGCGCGTCCGAGGACGAGGCGGTCGAACAGATCGACATCGGCGGACCGGCGATGATTCGGGCCGCGGCGAAGAACCATCCGTCCGTGGCCGTTGTCGTCTCGCCGGCGGACTACCCGGAGCTCATCGCCGCGATCCGGGCCGGTGGCTTCGAGCTCGATGCGCGGCGTCGCCTTGCCGCGCGCGCCTTCGCGCACACCGCCGCATATGACGTCGCGGTTGCGTCGTGGTTCGCTGGTGTCCTCGCGCCTGATGAGATCGCACGCGAGTCGGGCTGGCCGGAAACGGTCGCCGCGGTATGGCGACGGGAGGAGGTCCTGCGCTACGGCGAGAACCCCCACCAGCGGGCCGCGTTGTACGTGGCGGATGACGGCGCTTCCGGGCTCGCGGGCGCCCGCCAACTGCACGGCAAGCCAATGTCGTTCAATAATTATACTGATGCCGAGGCGGCCCGGCGCGCTGCGAGCGACTTCCACGAGCCATGCGTGGCCATTGTCAAGCACGCGAATCCCTGCGGCCTGGCGATCGGGGGTGATGTCGCCGAGGCTCATCGCAAGGCGCACGCATGTGATCCCGTGTCGGCCTTCGGCGGGGTCATCGCGACAAACCGACCGGTCAGCGTCGCCTTGGCTGAGCAGATCGCGGAGATATTCACCGAGGTCGTCGTGGCACCCGGCTATGCCGACGGCGCCGCGGAGATCCTGTCCGGTAAGCCCTCGATCCGCCTGCTGGAATGCCCGCTGTCGTCGGATCCGCACGGTGTTGAGATGCGTCAGATCTCCGGCGGGTTGCTGGTGCAGTCCCGTGACGTGCTGGACGCGGCTGGTGACGACCCTGCCGGTTGGACGCTGGAAGCGGGCGCGCCTGCCGACGAGGCAACCATAGATGATCTTGCATTTGCGTGGAAGGCTGTCCGTTCAGTCAAGTCGAACGCGATTCTGATAGCCCTGGGCGGCGCAACGATCGGCGTGGGAATGGGACAGGTGAATCGAGTGGATGCCGCGATGCTCGCGGTAGCCCGCGGCGGTGAGCGGGTGACGGGCGCCGTGGCTGCAAGCGATGCGTACTTCCCTTTCCCGGACGGGCTGCAGGTGCTCGTCGACGCCGGCATCCGCGCGGTTGTCGAACCGGGTGGATCCGTGCGTGACGAACAGGTGATAGCCACTGCGCGGGAAGCGGGGATTACGCTCTACTTCACCGGCGTCCGCCACTTCGCGCACTGACAGCAGTGTGCATCCTGACGGCATTCCGCCCGTCACCGGAAACGGCGCCCGAAACTGACGAAGCCCGACCACACCGCGGTAATCGGTTCGGGGTGCCTGTGTTCGTCGTTGGTGCCGTTCGGACCATCGGTGTCCGGCCGAACGGCACCAACGTTTCACGAGATGGAGGTGCCGGTGGACTCCACCGCCGCCACCGCTCCTCGTCGCGCGCTTGCTGTGGTGCCGTTTGATGACGCCGGGATGGAGCCTCCGGGTGCGTCGTCGTTGGGTACATAACGCTGCGCAACCCAGTCCAGCGCCTCCCGCCAGCTGGCGCCATACAGGACCGAGATCCTGTCTGCCGTCTGCCGCGCGAGAGCCTGGACGAACACCCGGTCATCGCTGTCGAGATGTCGGGCATCTCCGAAGGTCTCCCAAGCCCGGAACATCAGTTCCTGCAGTTTCTTGCTGTGTGGCGTTTCGTCTGCCACGACCCACTCCCTCCCACTCCGGGGACTCGCGGCGGAATTCTGCCCTAGTCGGGCACGACGTCTGCACTCGGGGGGTAGTTACGGTTGTGAATCCGGTGCGGCGATCGTGACGATGCGGCCGTCCCGTGCGATTTACGCGGTGCGGGCAGACCGCTTTCGGGCCTGACCGGCAACTCTTTCCAGGTGCATCGCACCAGGTCAGGCGGACAGCTTGGGTCTGTTGTGCGTTCTGTGGAAGATCGATTCAGGATGTGGTCCCGCGCGGCCGTGCATGGGTGGCGAACCGGCATGCCGCATGCGGGCTTCGTGTGGTCGTGTGGTGAGATGACCTACCTGTTCGACATATGATCGTCGGACGCCTCCAGGGGGAGGGACGTGCCCGAGCTGCTCGGAAGCAACTATGCGCTCGACACCTTGATCGTCTGGGGCGCTATGGGTTCGGACCTGCGCGGGGAACTCACGCGCAGGGGGACGTTCACCCCGGCCGACGCCTTGACGATGACCGCGGATGTCCTGCGCGGTGTCGCAGCGGCGCTGCCATGAACCTGCGGCACCGTCGGTCCGCGCCGCGATGGTGGTCGTGGCCGAGACGGGAGCCGGTCTTCGCCAGCGTGCTCGGTGTCGTCGGTGTCGCCCTCGTGGTCGTCGCCTCGAGCCACTGGCGGCGGGGCCTGGTCGGGCTCGGTGCGGCGCTGCTTGCCGGCGCACTGGCGCGGCTGTTGCTGCCGACCCGGCGGGTCGGGTTACTCGTGGCGCGAGGAAGGGTGTTCGATGTCACCACGCTCGCACTGCTCGGAATAACAATCATTGTCGTGACGCTTGCGGTGCCGGCCGGGGGCTCGTGAGCGACGGCCCGGCCAGGCCCGCCGGCCAGGCCCGCCGGGCAGCCTGCTCGGGCAGCCTGCTCGGGCATCCAGGAGAGCGTAGTGTCACATACGATCTGAAGCCGACCCGTACGGATACCACCGCGGTGGGACGGCGGAATACGTCGGCGCCATCATCGAGAAGTTGGGGAGCTGACAGCCGATGGCTGGGAAGGTGACTGTGGTCGGGGCCGGTTTCTATGGCTCAACGACCGCGCAGCGCCTCGCCGAGTACGACATTTTCGACACGGTCGTGCTGACGGACATCATCGAGGGCAAACCGCAGGGAATCGCCCTCGACCTGAACCAGTCGCGCCCGGTCGAGGGTTTCGAGACTACGGTGATTGGAACGAACGACTACGACGACACCGAGGGTTCGGACGTCGTGGTCATCACCGCCGGCCTGCCCCGCAAGCCCGGTATGAGCAGGATGGACCTCATCGAGGTCAACGCGAAGATTGTCCGGCAGGTGTCGGAGAACATCGCGAAATCGTCGCCTGACGCCGTCGTCGTGGTGGTTTCCAACCCGCTGGACGAGATGACCGCGCTCGCCGCCAACGTTCTCGGGTTCCCCCGGAGCCGGGTCATCGGTCAGGCCGGGATGCTCGACACCGCACGCTTCACCAATTTCGTCGCGGTGGAGCTGGGCGTACCGGTGAAGTCCGTACAGACCCTCACCCTGGGCTCGCACGGTGACACCATGGTGCCGGTGCCGTCCCAGTGCACGGTGGACGGCAAGCCGCTCACGGAGTTGCTGCCCGCCGACACGATCGATGAGCTGGTCACCCGGACCCGCAACGGCGGTGCCGAGGTGGTCGCGCTCCTCAAGACCGGGTCGGCCTATTATGCGCCGTCCGCAGCCGCCGCCCGGATGGTGAAGGCCGTGGCGCAGGACTCCGGCGCGGTCATGCCGGTATGCGCCTGGGTGAATGGCGAGTTCGGCATTTCCGGCGTCTATCTGGGTGTGCCCGCCCAGATAGGTCGCGGGGGCGTGAAGAAGGTCGTGGAAATAGACCTGTCCGCAGCGGAGAAGGCGGCGCTCGTCACCGCCGCGGAGGCCGTCCGAGTCAAGCAGGCGGATGTGGCAAGCCTGTAATCCTGCTGGGCTGTCTTGTCAGGAACCCTGTTGGGAATACCGTTGGGGACCGCCGGGATTCCTGCCGGATCGGTACAACCGATTCGGCAGGTCCGGCGGCTGCGCTATCCGGGCAGGGCCAGCTTTCGCAGAGCAAGGCGCGCTACGGAGGCGGTCGGGATGGTTCCCCGCCCAAGACCGATCTCGACCAGGTTGTCGTACAGTTCGGTGCGGTGGCGGGCTGCACGGACGGCTGAGTCCATGAGGGTTCGATGCCGGCCGGCAAGCCCGGCCAACAGGGCGGTGTGCCGCAGATGCCGGCCGAGTTCCCGATCAAGCGCTTTGCGATAAGCCGCGCCGGCTCGGGCCGGTGCAGCGGTCACAGCGGCCTCACCAGCCAGTGACCCGGACAGCAGCGCGTAGTAGATCCCCTCGCCGGTCAGCGGATTGATCAGTGATGCGGCATCCCCGGCGAGCAGGACCGGACCATCGGGCTGCCGGGGTCGCCACGTCGACAGGGGCAGATGGTGGGCGCGCAGCGTCCCCGGATGCGCTGGTTGGTCGGGCAGCATCCGGGCCAGAGTGCCGTGCAGGACCGTGCGACCGGCAGCATCGCCGTGCAGCGCAGCGAGCTTCGATCGCAACATCCCGTAGCCGATGTTGGCGCGGCCATCACCGATCGGAAATGACCAGGCATACGCCGGCCAGCCCTCGTCGGTCATCTCGATGAGCTGTTCGGGCGGGCCGCCGGTATGTGGCGCGTCTGCATACCCCCGGACCGCGATGGCCAGTGCCTCCGGCGGGTTCGGCCCGATGCCCAGGGCACGCCGGGTGGTCGAATTCGCACCGTCGGCGCCGACCACGACCCGCGCTCGCAGGTCATCGTTGACGACCACCACCGGCTCGTCCACGCTGCCGCCGGCTACGACGGACCGCGCGCGTCGGCGTAGCAGCACGGCGCCCCGGGCGCGGGCGGCGGAGACCAGTCGCGCGTCAAAGACCGTGCGGGGTACCACGTGGTTCGCCCGTCGGCACGGGGTGGCCACCTCCGCGCCGCCGGGGGTCCGCAGCCGCATCCGGTCCACCGACAGGTAGCCGGCCACGGCATCGGACACGCCGAGGGCGCGCAGGACGTCCAGGCCGTGCGGGGCGATGCCGTCGCCGCACGCTTTGTCCCGGGGGAAGTCCGCGGCGTCCACCAGCACGACCCGGGCATCTGGACGAAGCTGCAGTGCACGTAGCGCCGCGGCGCAGCCCGCTGGTCCGGCGCCGAGGATGAGGAGGTCCACGACCTTGGACAACCCGACCGGAGCGCACGGATCGGCGGCACTGGCGCTACCGGCCGCACGGGCCGTTGCCGACGGGACGCCGGGTTCGGGTGTGGTCATGGCATCGGGAGGTGTCGGTGTTGCCACATCCGCCCAGTCTCTCAGCCAGCCCGAGGAGCGCCCGGCCGGCCGGGTTCGTAAAGTTCGGCACGTGGATGCCCTCATGCAGGTGGATTCCTGGCCAGTCGAGAACGCGGCCGTTGCCGTGTTGGTGCACGACGGCAGCGGCGCCGTCACGGTGCGTGGGTCGGTTGGTGCCGTGGACAGGTCCTTCCGGTTGGCGTCGGTGTCGAAGCTTCTCGCCGCCTATGCCACGCTGATCGCGGTGGAGGAGGGTGCCATCGGTTTGGACGATCCGGCCGGTCCCCCGGGTTCGACCGTGGCCCATCTCCTCGCCCACACGTCGGGCCTGGGCTTTTCCGGCACCCGGGTGGTGACCCGGCCCGGAGCACGGCGGGTGTATTCGAACACCGGCTTCGACGTGCTCGGCGAGACGGTGGAAAAGGCATCCGGAATTGCTTTCGGTGACTACCTTGCCGAGGCCGTGTTCGGGCCGCTGGGCATGATGGCCTCCGAGCTGGCGGGCTCGCCGGCCTACGCGGTGTCATCGACCCTGGCTGATCTCCTTCGTTTTGCCGGTGAGCTGCTGGCGCCGCGGTTGCTCGCTGCGCAGACATTCACGGCGGCGACATCGGTGGCTTTTCCCGGTGCCGCCGGGGTACTGCCCGGGTTCGGTGTGCAGAATCCGAACGACTGGGGGCTCGGCTTCGAGATCCGCGGGCGGAAACACCCGCACTGGACGGGGAACGCAAATTCACCTGAAACTTTTGGTCATTTCGGCCGGAGTGGGACTTTTCTCTGGGTTGATCCGGCGCTGGATGGCGCGTGTGTGGGCCTGACCGACCGTGAATTCGGTTCCTGGGCCGCTGATGTCTGGCCGAAGCTGTCCGACGACGTGGTCGCGGTCATTGGTGCCGGCGACGGGGAGTCGACGGCTCGGTTGACATGATCGGCTCGATTGGCATGATCGGCGTGGTTGGTTGGCCCTCGGAGTCGGAGTCGGAGTCGGAGCCGGAGCCGGAGTCGGAGTCGGAGCCGGAGCCGCGAATCACGAACCCGGCCATTTCCTCGACCAGGCGCGCTCTGGTCGGGTGCTGTCGGCCGGCGGGAAACAGCATGTCGTCCAACACGGTGGCGCCGTAGACGAGCGCTACGGTGAACCGAACGGACAGCGCCACGTCGACCACGGGGGCGTCGAGCACGGCCACTTCGGCCTCGATCTCCCGTTCCAGCTTGTCGAAGACCTCCTGGAGAAAGGCGCCGGCGCGGGTGCGAAGTTCGGGTGAACCTCCGCTCGGCCCTCCGGGTAGCGCCAGCAACAGTTTGTGGTTATCGATGAGCAGAAGGTAGAGGCCCCCGACGAAGTCCCGGGTGGTCTGCTCGGCGCTCCTGGCGCCGTGCCCGTGCTCGATCCATTGCCGCACGTACTCGGCCACGAAGTCGTAGAACGGCCGGTAGACAGCCTCGACGAAGAGGTTGGCCTTTGTGCCGAAATGTCGGAACACCAGCGCCTGGGTCACGCCGGCACGGGCGGCTATCTCCCGGGTGGTGACGTGTTCGTAGCCGTGCTCGTCGAAGAGCTCCCGAGCGGCGCCCAGGACCAGCGAGCGGACAGTCGCCGAGCTGCGTCGGGACCGGGAGTCCTGGGTCACTCAACCATGATGACCGACGACGGCCCATCCGCCGGGGCCGACGTCCACCGATCAAATTAGATAGCAACGATATCTTGACACTAGATGATCATTTGTTCACTGTGATGTGTGCGACATCCCCACGGCGGGAGCAGTACTTCGGCTGAGAGCGAGGCCAGGGCATGATCGATGTGCAGGTTGATCCTTCGCTGTGCCTCGGACACGGCTTGCTGCAACGCCTACGGGTCGGACGTCTACGGGCGCGACGATTCCGGCTACTGCCAAATTGGGAACGCTGCGTGCCTACGGCTCTTGAGCAGTAGGCACGCGATGGGACGGAGGCGTGTCCCGAGCGCGCGATCTCGCTATCCGAAAGACTGCTTCCACTTTTGACGAGGAGTACAGGTGAGGCTTGAAGACAAGGTCGTCGTCATCACCGGCGCCGGGTCCGGGTTAGGACGGGAGAGCGCTCTGCTGTTCTCTCGTGAAGGCGCCACGGTCGTCGTCACCGACATCATCGAACAACGGGCAAAGGACGTCGCGAGCCTGATCGGTGAGCGCGGCGGTCGGGCGTTGGCGTGCCGAACCGACGTCACGGTGGAAAGTGAGGTCGCCGCTGCAGTCGCCACCGCCGTCGAGCATTTCGGCCGCCTCGACGTCATGTTCGCCAATGCCGGGGTCACGGTGCCGGGCCAGGGCACTGTCGCGCTCGAGGACACCACCGAGGAGAGCTGGACGCACGTCCACGATACCAATCTCAAGGGAGTCTTCTTCTCCATCAAGTACGCGGCCAGGGCGATGAAGACACAGGGCGGTGGGACGATCGTGGTCACATCGTCGGCGTCGTCGCTGGCGGCGTACCCGAGGTTCACGATCTACACCGCGAGCAAGGGCGGGGTGAACGCGCTCGTCCGGGGCGCCGCGTTCGACCTCGGCGGCTACGGCATACGGGTCAACGCGATCTGCCCGACCCACGGTATGTCCGTGAATTTCGGGCTCCCGCCGGACGCTGAGGTGCTCGGCAGGTCCTACGAAGAGGTGGCCGGTCCCTGGAACCCGGACTACGCTCCGATGCCCCTGAAGCTGCGGCGTCCCCCGAACCTGCTCGACAACGCCTACGCCGCGCTCTTCCTGGCCTGCGACGAGTCCGCGTACATGTCCGGGGTCTGCTTCCCGACGACCGACGGCGGCACTCTGGGGCGCGTAGCGATTGAGTTCCCCAAGGATTGGGAACTGGCTCAGCAGGCTGCGTTCGCGGGCGCTTCGCAAGCTCCTCTCAATCCGCCGGTTGGTGGCGAAGCCGAGCTGGGCGGATAGGCGTTTTCTGGTTCTCTGGTGTGGGCAGGCACCGCCGGCGACGGCCTCGGGGCCCTCGCCGGCGGTGCCGACGGACCCGTCTCCGTGGCTTGGGGAGCCGCCCGCGGCCCGGATAGATCGCGGCCCGGATAGACCGCGGCCCGGTAGAGTATGGAATCTGGTGAAAACGGACGGATGGCCGGCGGCCGCGGGGTGGAATCGGCCGTGACAGGGACGTCCTTGATGGGTAGTTAGGTCCGGTGGACAACCCGATCAGTGCGCTCCGTTCCGGAGCGCGGAAGGCATCCGGTGCAGCCGGTGCCGTGCGCCGTCGGCGGCCCTTCATCGACCATGTGCTGCGCGCCTACCACCGGTACACCGAGGACGGCGGCGACCGACTTTCAGCTGCCGCGACGTACTTTGCCTTCCTCTCGTTCTTCCCGTTGGTCGCACTCGCCTTCTCGATCGCAGGTTTCGTGGTTGACGCCTATCCGGATGTTCGGCAGGAGCTGACCAAGCAGATCAACAGTTATCTACCGGGGCTTGCGGACAAGCTGGACATCGCCAGTATCGGCAACGCGAAGGTCGGTGTCGGCCTGATCGGCCTGGTCGGTCTGCTGCTGGCCGGGCTGGCATGGATCGACGCGCTGCGGGACGCGATCAGAATCATGTGGCATCAGGACGTGGAGGTCGGAAACGTCGTGATCCGCCGAGTGAAGGACATCGGCGTCCTTGCCGGGCTCGGTCTCATCAGCTTCGCGTCGATTGCGGTGACCAGCGTTGCCACGTCGGTCTCGGGGACGTTTCTGCACTGGATCGGGCTCGCTGGCAGCACTGCGGCGACGGCGCTGACCTCGATACTCGCTGTCGTCGTCGCGCTGGCCCTGGACGTGGCACTCTTCCGCTGCCTGTTTGTCTGGCTCCCGCGGATCACCGACCATCGCCGTGCGCTGGCGGGCGCGCTGTTCGGCGCGATCGGGGTGGAGGTGCTCAAGGTTCTCGCGACCGCGCTGGTCGGCATGACCACGAGAAACCCCGTCTACGGGACGTTCGCGGTGATTGTCGGATTGTTGATCTGGATCAATATCATGATGCGTTGGACGTTGCTGGTAGCGGCGTGGACGGTGACCGCGCCCTACTCGTCCGATGTACCACCGTCGGGTACCGCTGTGCCAGCCGGTGCCGACGTGCCAGCCGGTGCCGACGTTCCAGCCGGTGCCGACGTTCCAGCCGGGGAGGCAGCTGATGACGGGCCACCGCCGGTCCCGACACGTAGCCCGGGTGTAGGGGTGCCGTCCTCGCCGCCACCTCGTCGATGAGGCACAAGCCGCACGCGGGATGTGGAGACGTTTCCCGAGCGCAGGAGGTGTGCTGTGGGAACGGGCGGTCGGGCTGCCATACCGGGCAGTGCGTCAATGTTCGAGAACGCGTCGCTGTTCGGGAAAAGGTGCCGACGCGAAAGTCGCCTACGTAGAGTGAAAAGTCCGAATATCAGTGTGATCGCGATAGCGATCCAGGTGGCTGGTCCTATCCCGTGGTCGCCGATATCTCGCCGTTGTGACTGCCTTCGAGCATAATCGTGCGTGCCGGTGTCATGCCGGCCTCCGGTTCCCGTACCAGCATCGGCGGTGGCCAGCGGTCGCAGACCGTCCACGGTTGATCCGTCCGGAGCCATCGCGAGGCCGCGCGTTTCGTCGCTCTTGACGACAAGGTGTCCGACCGGAGCGATTGTGTCGACGTTCGCGAATCCCCAGTCGAGCAGCGGCCGGGCCTCCTTGGCATATGCCGGGGCTGCCCGCAGCATCGTGAGGATGAGAGTGTGGCCGCCGCGCCGGACCGCGCCGATGTAGGTGGCGCCCGCCGCGGCGGTGTATCCGTTCTTGACGCCGATCGTTCCCGGATACGAGGCGAGCAGGTCATTGTGGTTCTGGATCTCGAACGACTTGCCGTCCCGGCCGCGGACGGTCGCCCGTGGGATGGTCAGGAACCTGCGGACGATGGGATTGGCGAGCGCGGCCCGGCCCAGCAATGCAAGATCGTATGCTGATGTCGTCTGCCCGGGTGCGTCCAGGCCACTTGGATCCCCTGCCGTTGTGTCGCGTGCGTTCAGTTCGGCCGCGGTCCGGTTCATCAGCACGACCGTGGCGTCAGCCCCACCGGCGGCTTCGGCGAGTGCTACGGCCGCGTCGTTACCGCTGGCGACGATCATTGCTGTGGCGAGTTCCGCGACCGTGTAGGTCATGCCGGGGACGAGACCCACCCGCGTTCCGTCAACCGACGCGGCCGCAGTACTGATCGTCACCTCCTGAGCAGGCGACAGCCGCGGCAGCACGGCGAGCGCAGTTAGGATCTTGAGCGTGCTCGCCGGCAGGTGGGGACCGTGGGCGTCCCGGGCCGCGAGGACGGCGCCGCTGTCGGCGTCGGCGATGAGCCAACTTGCGGCGGTGGTGTCGGGGGGCGGGGAAGAGGCTCGCGAACCGACCACCACGCCGGCGCTCGCCAGCACCGGACCACCGAGGAGGTTCGGGCTGGCTGGCCGCAGTGCCGGTGCCGGTGCCGGTATGGGATCGGGAGCGGCGGCCGCCGTGGTCGAGAGCGCGGCGATCAGCCATGTCACCAGGGAGACGACCAGCAGCACGGAACGTGTCGCGCTCAAGCGTTCGCGAGTCCGAGGCATCTGATGGAGATTACTGTCAGTCACAGTTATGTGAAGCGAGAGGGCTGGCCGTGTCGTACCGAAGCGTGCTGGTGGTACCGAGTTGCACCGAGTTATCCCTCCAGCCGGGCCTGGCGCATGACAACTGAGGAACAACTGATTGATGTCCAATCGTGACGGCTTCTCAGTCAGGCACCAGCAGGCTTCAGATGGGCCTCAGATCGACTAGCCTGAGACTGTGCGGGATCTCCTCGTCGCTAGAGGTCAACTCGACTGGTCCACGCAGCCGTGTGGCTACCATGGTATCGACGCGCTGTCTCACCTCGAACTCGGACGGTTGCGCGATTATCTCGTGGCCGTGGACAAGGGCGATCTTGCTGGGCAGGATGACCTGCGGGTGCTGACCGCTCTGCGATTGCTGACCCCCGCCGGAGAGCTGACCTATGCCGGCCTGTTGCTACTCGGCCGGCAGGATGCGCTGCGGCAACTGCTACCCGGACATGGTTATTCCTTTCAGTACCGGCCGTCGAGCGGCTCGGAAGCGACCAGCCGGGTTCGGGAGGAGCAGCCGGTCCTTGCGGGTATCGAGCGCATGCTCGGCCTGGTCGAAGCGCATGCCGCGTTCCGCCCGCTCAACATCTCCGGCGGCATCCAACTGCAACTCGTCGACTATCCGCAGAACGCCGTGCGTGAGCTGGTCGTCAACGCCTTCCTCCACCGGTCGTATGAGACCCACGGCACGGTGGATGTGGAGCATTCCCCGGAGGCGCTCATTGTGACAAACCCCGGGGGATTTCTTCCCGGGATCACGCCGGATAATGTTCTCAGCTATCCTTCGACGCCTCGTAATCGGCTGCTTACCGAGGTCTTTTCAATGCTCCGGCTTGCCGAACGCACCGGTCAAGGAGTCGATCGCGCATTTCGTGAGCTGTTGCGGGTGGGCAAAGAGCCGCCGACGTTTACCGATCTCGGTACCTCGGTCCGTGCCGTGGTCCGTGGTGGCATAGGCGACGACGCCTTCGTCGGTTACGTCTCAACTCTGCCCGCCCAGGCGGGTCGGGACGTCGAAATCCTGCTGACCCTGTCCTACCTGCGGACCCGCCAGTCGGTGGACGCGGTTACCCTGGCTCGGGTGGTGCAGCGCCCGGCGCCGGAAAGCCAGGAGGTGCTGGCCCGCATGGTCACCTTGGAACTGGTCGAAACGACCAGGCGAACGGCGGGCCGGCCGTTGCCCACCTACCGGCTACGCCCCGCCGCGCTCGCCGGGCTCGGGCGCGCTGTTCGTTACCACCGTCAGGGCCCCGCGCAGACGGACGAGAAGGTGCTCGAACATGTCCGTGAGTACGGGTACGTCACCAACCGCACGCTGCAGCGGATGTTCGACGTGACCATGTTCGGCGCTCGGGACATGCTCGCCGACCTGCGCCGCCGTGGTGTCCTGTGCAAGATCGGCGATGCCCACGGCGGCACCGGGGTCCGCTACGGCCCGGGCGACGCATTCCCACGCAGTTAGGGCCTGTCCGGTGGATCTTCGATCGCGCGGATCAAGGCCCAGGAGGCGCCCCGCGTCGCGCCTCGGTTGGAGTTGGTACTAGAACGTGCGTAGAGTTGGTACCAGCGGGTGGTTGAGGATTGCATCAGGCGATCTTGAGGTCGGTGTCACCGACGGATCGCCAGCAGCGTGCGGAGGTCGGCATGGTTGATCAACGGATCTACCGTCCGCGTCTCGCCGACCGCAGGTTGCGCGAACTCGTGCAGGACTTTCCGGCCGTGCTCGTGAACGGACCGCGGGCGGCGGGAAAGACGACCACCGCTCGCCAGATATGCCGGGACATGGTCAGCCTGGATCGGCCGGCACATGCCGTCGCCTTTCGCGCGGATCCCGACGCGGCGTTGCGAAAGCTGGACGAACCAGCGCTCATCGACGAGTGGCAGGAAGTACCGCAGGTACTCGGCGCGGTGAAACGTGCGGTCGACGCCAACAGCAGGCCTGGTCGTTTCGTACTCACCGGGAGCGTCCGGGGTGACCTTGAACAGCAGATGTGGCCGGGTACGGGGCGTCTCGTGCGCATCCCGATGTACGGATTCACTGAACGTGAGGTATTGGGCGCTGTTGACCACACCCGCCCGGCCTTTCTTGACCGCATCGCGACGGGGGATCCGGAGGAGATCGCTCTTCCTTCCTCCGTCCCCGACCTGGCCGGATATATTGACCTTGCCCTGCGGGGCGGCTTTCCTGACCTCGTTTTTCGAGACTATGCGGAAGACAGCCGCCGAACCTGGCTTGAGGGTTATCTTGAACAGCTGCTGACTCGGGACGTGGCTACTTTCGAGCAGGCACCGCGCGAGCCGGAGAAACTACGCCGATATTTCGAGGCGATTGCGCTCAATACGGCCGGAATGCCGTCTGGAAAAAGTCTTTACGAAGCGGCCGGGGTCAACGCCAGAACGGCGGCATCCTACGACAGTCTGTTGACGAGCCTCTTTGTCCTCGAGCGGGTTCCGGCGTGGAGCACCAACCGGCTTTCCCGACTTGTTAAAACACCGAAAATCTACATCGTCGAGAGCGGTCTCGTCGGGAGCTCTATCGGTCTTTCGACGCGGACGGTCCTGTCTGATGGAGACCTTCTCGGTCGCATGATCGATAATTTCGTCCTCGCGCAGCTACGTCCGGAGGCTGCTCTTTCCGTGCGGCGCCACCGCTTCTATCACCTGCGAACCCAGGGTGGACGCCAGGAAGTGGACCTCCTCGTGGAGTTGGATGCCGGCAAGGTTCTCGGGATCGAGATCAAAGCCAGTTCGGCTCCCAGCCGTCACGACGCCGCGCACCTGTGCTGGTTGCGCGACGAACTCGGCGACCGGTTCGTGGCCGGCGCGGTCCTGCACACGGGTCCCGCGGTCTACCCCCTTGACTCGAAGATCCTTGCGGTGCCCATCTGCGCGATCTGGGGTTGACCGCAGGGAGCCTGGCAGGCCAAAGGGTGCGCGATCGTGGTTGTTCTCGCGCGCCCGGAGGCCCAAGCGCAGGGAGCCTGCGACCCGACCGTCGGCGACGTGGGGTGGGGGTACCCGCAGGTGCGGGCGCAGGGGTACGACAACATACGTGTCTGTGAACTCACGGTTTCTTGCGGACCTGCACATCCACTCCAAGTACTCCAGAGCATGCAGCCGGGACTGCGACCTGGAGCATCTGGCCTGGTGGGCGGCGCGCAAGGGCATCGCAGTGGTCGGCACCGGTGACTTCACCCACCCCGCCTGGTCGCAGGAGATCGCCACCAAGCTCGTGCCGGCCGAACCGGGCCTGTTCCGGCTTCGCCCCGACCTTGAGGCTGACGTCATGCGGACGCTGCCCGCGTTGTGCCGGACGGCAACCCGGTTCATGCTGTCCACGGAGATTTCCACGATCTACAAGCGGGGGGACAAGACCCGCAAGGTTCACCATCTCCTCTACGCTCCGGACACCGACGCCGTCGGGCGGATCACCGCGAGTCTTGGGAAGATCGGTAATCTCGCCGCGGACGGGCGTCCCATCCTGGGGTTGGACTCCCGTGATCTGCTGGAGATCACCCTCGGTGCGGGGGAGGGCTGTTACCTGGTGCCGGCCCACGTGTGGACTCCCTGGTTCGCCGTCCTCGGGTCGAAATCCGGTTTCGACGCGATCGAGGACTGCTATCTCGACCTCGCGGACAACATCTTTGCGTTGGAAACGGGCCTGTCGGCGGATCCACCGATGTTCTGGCGGTTGTCCGGACTCGACCGGTTCCGTCTGGTCAGCAATTCCGACGCGCATTCCCCGCCCATGCTCGGCCGGGAGGCGACCGCGTTCACCTGCGACGTCGACTACTTTGCGATGCGTGCGGCGCTGCGCGACGGGGACGGCTTCGCCGGCACCATCGAGTTCTTTCCCGAAGAGGGCAAGTACCACCTTGACGGTCACCGCAAATGCGGGGTCCGATACGAGCCGAGCCAGACCCGGGAGGCCGACGGTCGCTGCCCCGAGTGCGGGCGCCCACTGACGGTCGGTGTGCTGCACCGGGTGGAGGCGCTCGCCGACCGAGACGAGGGACACCGCCCGTCGACCGCGGGAGAGGTGCGGTCACTGGTTGCCCTGCCCGAGGTCGTCGGCGAGATCCTCGGGGTCGGGCCGAAGAGCAAGGCGGTGGCCGCGCAGGTCACAACGCTCACCGCCCGGCTCGGCCCGGAGCTGGCAATCCTCGGCGAGGTCCCGCTCGACGCGATCGGTGCGGTCGGTTCGTCCGCACTGGTCGAGGCGATCCGACGGTTGCGGCGGGAGGAGGTGATCCGTGACGCCGGCTATGACGGCGAGTACGGGGTCATCCGGCTGTTCGACCCGTTGGAGCTCACCTCGAATGTGGGCACGCTGTTCGACCTGGCTCCCGCAGCGGGCGCCACCGGGGCGGGCAGGTCCGCGTCGGGCCAAGCCGTCGGGGGGTCGGCCGCCGTGCGTTCAGCCGCCGGGGGTTCATCAGCCGGGGGTTCATCAGCCGCCGGCACCCGGATCGGACGGGGAGGCGCCCGCCGTGGGCGCAGCGCGCTGGCGCCCTCGGTTGTACCGGCGGCAGACACGGCTGCAGACACGGCTGCGGCTGCGGCGGTTTGCGGCCCGCCCGACACGGGCGCGGTGACGAGTAGTCCGACCAGCCCGATTGGCACGTCGATTCTGGCCGGACTCGACGCCGAACAGCGCGTGGCGGCGGCGGTCACCCAGGGGCCACTGCTGATCATTGCCGGACCCGGTACCGGCAAGACCCGGACGTTGGTCCATTCGGTCGCGCACCGGGTCCGGGAGCAGGGGGTGCCGGCCGAACAATGCCTGGCCGTGACCTTCACCCGGCGGGCCGCGACCGAGCTGCGGGAGCGGCTCGACGCCCTCGTCGGCGCGGCGGCGCCCCGCATCCTCGCTACGACCTTCCACGGTCTGGGCCTGCGGATCGTCCGGGAGTGCCACGACCTGTTCGGCCTCGGCGCGCACGTCCGGGTGGCGGACGAAGCGACCCGCGCAGACATCCTGCGGGACGCGCTGGCCGGGACGGTCACCGGTGCGCGCAACCTGGAACGGGTCCGGCGCGAGCTGGCCGGCTTCCGACGGGCACACGCGCTCGCCGGTGCGACGGCCGGGCATGAGCTGGCCGGGCATGAGCTGGCCGGTCTGGCTCAGCGGTACGACGAGGCCCTGCGCGCACGTGGTCTGGTGGACCTCGACGACCTCCTCGCGCTGCCGGTGATCGCCATGCGGGAACATCCGGACCTGGCCGAGTCCTTCCGGGCGCGGTGGCGTCACGTCTGGGTCGACGAGTACCAGGATGTCGACGAGCTGCAGTACGTCCTGTTGACGATGTTGACAGGACGCCGTGCCGGTGCGAGCACGGCTGAGGGGTCGGTTGACGGGGCTGTTGAGGGGGTTGCTGACGGGCCGGTTGATGGAGCGGTTGATGCGAACCTGTGTGCGATCGGCGACCCGGACCAGGCCATTTACTCCTTCCGTGGCGCCGATGTGGGCTTCTTCCTGCGTTTTCGGGACGACTTCCCCGACGCCCAGGTGGTATCGCTCACCCGCAACTACCGCTCCACGGCGGCCATCGTGGACGCCGCCGTCCGCCTGATCGAACCGGCGACGCTCGTTCCCGGCCGAACGCTCACAGCGGTCGGGCAGCACCCGCAGAGCCCCCGACCGCTGCTGCACCGGGCCGCGAGCGAGGCCGAGGAGGCCGCGGTCGTGGTGAGCACCATCGAACAGGCGCTGGGAGGCACGTCCTTCCACGCCCTTGACCTCGGTGTGGACGCGACCGGCGAGGCCAGGTTGTCCTTCGCCGACATCGCGGTGCTCTACCGCACGGCTCGCCAGGCCCGGCCGGTGATGGATGCGCTGGACCGGCATGGTTTTCCCTTCCAGCAACGTTCTCATAACCGGTTTGCCGACGCCCCGGGTGTCGGGCGCCTGCTGGCGCTCCTCGATGAGCACACCGGTGACGTCTCGCAGCGGCGATCCGTCCTCGCACGGTTGCGGACCGCAGCTCAGTCGATGAGCGATGATGAGGTTGAGATCCGCTATGCGCTCGACATCCTGACCCCGCTTGCCACCGAGTGCGGGGAGGATCTGGAGCGGTTCCGGTCCGAGATCGCACTCGGCGCGGAGGTTGACACTCTTGATCCGCGCGCGGACCGGATATCGCTGCTGACGTTGCACGCGTCCAAAGGCCTGGAATTCGGCCTTGTGATCATTATCGGATGCGAGGATGGTCTGCTTCCGTTGCGCTGGGCAGGTTCCTCATCGCCAACGGTCACCGATGCGCAGGATCCCGATGCACAGGATCCCGGTGCCGGGGACGACGACGGGGACAGTGAGGAGCGCCGACTGCTGTTCGTCGGCATGACCCGGGCGCGGGGGCAGCTCGTGCTCACGCATCCGGCCCACCGTCGCCGGGGCGGGGCGGTCGCGCCGACACGGCCGTCACCGTTTCTCGACGTCCTCGGTGAGCCACTGCTCCAGCGTCGTTCGGGTCCGGTGGGTACCCGCCCGCGCCGAGTGAGCCAGGGCCACCAGCTACGGCTGGTTTAGCGCGCCAAAGGCGATTCCGTCACATTCCGCGATTCCGTCACATTCTGCGAGCTTCGCGGTAGTCGTCAGTACTATTAGTCCGATTTACCGAGAGTTCTTATCAGGGAAAAGCCTGATAACCGGCCGAATAAGACTACTGATGGCAGTGGGCGGTGTGGTGGCACCACCGCCCGCATTGACGTATGCCCATGACGGGCGGATCGGGGCACTGTGCGGGTCCGCGAACAGGATTGCCGTGAACGTGATGCTCGCGGACGGGTCGGAATGGTCGCCGCTGTGGTGGCGTTCGTCGTGTTGGTGACAGCCCAGACAACGAGCCCACCGGCCAGCGCCGAGCCGCCAACGGCCCAGCCCGGCCCGGTCGCCGGTTGGGCTCCCAAGACACCCCCGCTGACCACTGCGTGGACGAACAAGGTGTCGGCGGGCAATCCGTTGCCCGAGTATCCGCGGCCAGCGCTCACCCGTGCCCGCTGGCAGAACCTCAACGGAGTGTGGCAGTTCGCCGCCGATGCCGGCCCCGATGCGGCGGGCGAAGCACCGCCGGTGGGTCGGGATCTGGCCGAGCGGATCCTGGTGCCGTATCCGGTGGAGTCCGCGCTGTCGGGAATCAAACGGCCCGTCGGTCGGATGTGGTACCGCCGTACCTTCACCGTTCCAGATGTCTGGCAGGTTGGTCGGGGAGCGCGTCTTCTGCTCCATTTTCAGGCCGTGGACTACGAGGCGACCGTGTATGTGAACGGTCGGCTGACCGCGACCCACAAGGGTGGATTCGACGCTTTCGGTATCGACGTCACGGACGCGCTGACCGGATCCGGGCCACAGGAGGTGGTGGTCGGTGTGCATGACCAGACCGACGCGGCCAACCAGGCCGTCGGCAAGCAGCGCCCTGATCCCGGCGGAATCTTCTACACGTCGTCGTCCGGCATCTGGCAGACGGTGTGGATGGAGCCGGTGGCCCCCGCGCACGTCGACCGGCTCGACGCCACCCCGGATCTGCCCGGGAACGACCTGAGGTTGACCGTTGTGGCCACCGGGGCCGCCGGGGCCGCCGGGGCCGCCGGGGCCACCGGGGCCACCGGGGCCACCGGGGTCACTGCCGAGGCGATCGCCTACGCCGGCGAGCAGGAGATCGGCCGGGTCAGCGGCCCGCCGGGCACCGAACTGCGGCTGCCCGTCCCCAATCCGCACCTGTGGACCCCCGATGATCCGTACCTTTACACCCTCAAGGTACGCCTGAGCGAGGCGGGTAACAGCGTCGGAGGTACCAGTTCCGGAACACATGGTGCCGGAAGTGATGGCGATGGCGGTAATGTCGCAGGTAACGATCCAGTCGGCACCGGGGCCGCCGGCGGTGATGCCGTTGGAAACAATGCCATTGGAAACAATGCCGTCGACGAGGTCAGCTCGTACTTCGGAATGCGTTCGATATCCCTGGGCGGCGGTCGCGACGGCAGGACCCGGATGCTGCTGAACGGTCGGTTCGTGATGCAGGTCGGCACTCTCGACCAGGGATTCTGGCCGGATGGCCTCTATACCGCTCCCACCGACGAGGCGCTGCGCTCCGACCTCGAGGCGCACAAGCAGCTCGGCTTCAACATGGTCCGCAAGCATGCCAAGGTTGAATCCGACCGTTGGTACTACTGGGCCGACAAACTCGGTCTGCTGGTCTGGCAGGACATGCCCGCGATGTTCGGCGGACACGCCCCGCCCGATGGCGCCAGATATCAGTTCGAGTCCGAGCTTCATGCGCTGGTCGACGCCCACCGCGGGCATCCATCGATCGTCATGTGGGTGCCGTTCAACGAGGGCTGGGGTGAGTACGAACCGAAACGCGTCGCCGACCTGGTCAGGTCCTGGGACTCCAGCCGGCTGGTCGACGCGGACAGCGGCGTGAACTGCTGCGCGTCCATCCCGGACAGTGGCGAAGGTGACGTATACGACAACCACACCTACGTCGGCCCGGGCGGGCCTGTCCAGCAGGGAAACAGGGCGAGCGTGGACGGCGAGTTCGGTGGGCTCGGGCTGAAGGTCGACGGCCATCTGTACGACCCGGCAAAGGCCTTTGCCAATGAACTCGAGCCCGACGCGGCCACTGTGACCCGACGCTACGTGGAGCTGTCCGACAGACTCCTGGCGATGGAGAAGCGGTGTGGCCTGTCCGGCTCTGTGTATACGCAGATCAGTGATGTGGAGAACGAAATCAACGGGCTTTACACCTATGACCGCGCGGTGCTCAAAGCCGATGCGGCATCGGTACGCAAGGCCAACCGGTCACTGATCGACGCGTCGGTTTCGGTGGAGGACGATCTGATCAGTTATCCGCCGGGCACGGCCGGGCTCGACGGTGTGAGCTTCTACCGGTTCGACGAGGGCAACGGCACGGTTACCAGGGACGCGCTGGGTGGCCATGAGGCGACCCTGGTAGGCGGTCCGGCGTGGACGGGTGGGCATTCCGGGTCGGCGCCGGCATTCAACGGTTCGAACCAGTTCGTCGACACCGGTACCTCGATCGTCGATACGACCGGCAACTACAGTGTGTCCGCCTGGGTGAAGATTGACCGGCTCGGCTCGTTCGCTACGGCGGTCAGCCAGGATGGTGACCCGAACAGCGCGTTCTATCTGCAGTATTCCGCGGTCGACAACCGGTTCGCCTTCAGCGACGCGGGCGTCCGAGCTCTCGGCCCCACGCCCGTGGTCGGCCAGTGGTACCACCTCACGGGCGTGCGGGACGCGGCGGGCGGAACCATGACGCTCTACGTCGACGGAGCGAAGGCGGGGGTCGCCTCGGTGTGCCTGGGGGAGAAAGCCGCCGGTCACACGGTCATCGGCAGGGCAACCTACAACGGCCGACCGGTCGACTTCTGGCCGGGAACCGTCGATGAGGTGCACATCTTCGACCGTGCCCTTTCCGCGGCCGAGGTCGGAGCGCTGTACAGCGCAGGCAGCGCAGCGCCGTCTCAAGCAGTCCAGCGCTGATCGTCAACGCTTACGGAAGACCATCGCCAGGTTCCAGGTGAGAACTTCCCGCACGCCGGGAATCCGAAGGATCGGCTTTGCCCAGGTCGGCAGGTATCGCGGCATGGCCTCGATGACCTGGACGTCGGACCGGCCGTTCGCCCAGGCCAGGGCGTCCGCGACCGATACCGGGAACAGGCTGGTGCCGTAGCGGTTCTTGGGTGCGACACCGGTGCGGCGCTCGTACCGCAGCGCCGCCCGGTGGCCACCCAGGTAGTGCCATGGTGAGGTCTCGTGTCCGCCCCACGGCGACAGCCAGTTGGTGAAGCTCAGGAAGATCACACCGCCGGGACGGGTCACCCGCACCATTTCCGCACACATCCGCCATGGGTCGGGGACGTGTTCAAGGACGTTCGAGGAATAGCAGATGTCCACCGAGGCGGTGGCGAACGGCATGTCCAGCGCGCTGCCCAGGACCCGCCCCGGCTCGACGATGCCCCCCGCGCTCAGCTCTGAAATATCCGGTTCGACCCAGAAGTACCGGGCACCAGCCCGCTGGAAGGCGGCGCGGAAATAGCCGGGGCCGCCGCCGACGTCCAGTACCACCGAGCCGGCCAGCGACGTGAACCGGCTGAGCTGGTGCACCGAGTCCGCGGCGAGCAGCGAGTAGAAGCCCGCGGGGTCGACCTGCTCGCGGCGGCAGGCCTGGAACAGTTTGATCGATCGGCCGATCGAGGTGCCGGCCACCGGCGCAGGTGGGGCAGCTGGCAGCTGCGGTGCGGGCGGTACCCGTACCGGGCGCGAGGCTTGCGACGGTGTCCCGTCGAGTGCGGTGGGAGTATCGCGGGAGGAGGAAGATCCCCGTGAGGGGGACACCGTCTCGGCCATGCCGGGCACAATAACATCCGATGGCGTGGCCAGAACGTAACTTTACGTCCCGGGCTCGACCCGTACACCCGAGACCTGACGGCGCCACGCACAGGTGACACACAACGATGCCCGACGACACGCCCCGGAGTCATGATGATCGAGCTGGTCGCCGGTGCCAACCGGTCGTTGCCTGGTGGTGTCCTGTCGGTACGGGTGCCCGGCCCCTTCGACCTTTCGGTCCTCATCACGGGTGCCGATGGGAAAGTCACAACCGACCAGGACTTCGTCTTCTACAACCAGCCGTCCGCGCCCGGTGCACGGTGCAACGGTGACACCGTGGACATCGACCCGGGCCGGCTGCGGCCGGGGGCGAGCCGGGTGGTCGTTGTCGTCAGCCCCGCCGACACCGCGCTGGCGCTCGGGCAGCTGCCACCACCGGTGCTGGACATCCGTGGCCGCGACGGGGCTCCGCTCGTGCGCTTCACCCCGCCTGCGCCACGCACCGAGACCGTGCTCCTACTTGCCGAGATCTACCGGCGTGGCAGCGAGTGGAAGGTCCGCGCGCTTGGGCAGGGCTATGCCGACGGCCTGGCCGGGCTCGCTCGCGACTTCGGTGTGGACGTGGCTGACGACGGCGCAGCGCCGATGCCGGTGCCGGGTCAGCGCTCCGGGGGACCGGCGGGACCGGCCGAGGCTGTGTCCGCCATGGTGGTCCCGGCCATGGTCACAGAGGTGGTCGCGTTGGTGAACGCCGAACGGGCCAGGGTCGGCGCCGGGCCGTTGACCCTCGAACCACGCCTGACCCTGGCCGCGCAACGGCACAGCGAGGACATGGCGGCGAACAGCTACATGGACCACGTCAGCCTGGATGGGCGGACGATGTCCGACCGCGGTACCGCCGCCGGCTACCGCTACCGCGCGTTGGGTGAGAACGTCGCCGCGGGCCAGCAGAGCCCGGCTGAAGTGATGGACGGCTGGATGCACAGCCCCGGCCACCGCACGAACATCCTCAACGGGGAGTTCACCCAGATCGGTGTCGGCTTTGCCCGTGGTGGCAGCTACGGCATCTACTGGACGCAGGTCTTCGGCACCCCCGCCGACTGGTGACTCCCTGCAATGACGATGGTTCCACAGCGGCGATGTGGTACCGCCTCGCGCAACACAGGGAACCCGAGTCGTGTGCCCTCGGGGAGGCTCGTTCAGCATCCACGCAAACCTCAGCGGAGGCCAGCCTTGTCGTATCGGCTCGTCTGCCTGCGCGTATCACCCCGAGTAGCGATGATGGAAGGCCATGATGGTGGCTGGCGTGCTCTCGGGCGCGGGGTATCGGCGTATGCCGAAGCCGCTAGTCCTGCCGTCGGTGTGCGGCGTCTGCCGCTGGTCAGTGACTGACTCGTAGTTCGGCGGCGCTGACCGGTAGGCCGCCTCGTTCGAGGCGATCGAGGACGTCGTCGACGCTGCCCGGAGGGTTGCGCCACGAATCCGCGATCTGTTGGACGGCGGCGTACACCACGGAGCGGTCGAGGCTGATCTGATCTCGGACGAACTCGTCCGGTGACTTCACCGCGATTCCCCAGGGCTGTACATCGGCGGCTGGGAAGTCGCGTATGTTCGCTGTGACGATCACTTGTGCGCCGGCCCGGATCCCCGCGGCCAGGACGTGCCGGTCGTCCGGATCGGGGAGCTTGAGTGAGTCGATCAGCGTTTCGTAGTCGCTGATCTTCCAGTCGCGGACGGCCATACTCATGAGCGTGCGGGTGCGGTCGAGTCTGGCCGGGTCGAGGCCGGGGCGGTTGCGTCGGAGCGCGGTGAACATCTCGTCCAGGATTTGTTCGGTCCATCGCGCATGGACCAGCCCGGCCTGCGCCACGCGGATCAGTAGATCGCGTAGCGTGCTCGGGTACAGCACGCTCGCGTCGTAGACGACGGCGAACGGCGTCGGAGTCAACTCAGGCCCATGTCCTGGGCCAGGGTGGTCAGTTCGTCGGCGGTGGCGCGGCGCCGGGCGTCGTCGCGGTGCTTGTACTCCAGCAGCGATCCGGCCGGGACCCGGCGGTGTGTTCCGACCTTGCGGTAGGCGATCTCGCCGGCGTCGAGCAGCCCGATCAGGTAGGGCCGGGACACGTTCAGCAGGTCGGCGGCCTGCTGGGTGGTCAGCTCGGCGTGCGCGGGCACGACCGAGACGCCATGGCCGCCCGCCATGTGGGCCAGAACGCGGGACAGCAGTTCCACCGCGGCCCTGGGCAGGACCAGCTGACCGTCGTCATCAAGCCGGACGGTGGCCAGGCCGTCCGGGTGTGTCCGGAGGTATGCCTGGACTCGCTCCAGTGCCTCGGCGGCAGCGGCGGCCGACTCGGCGTCGGGGACGACCGGACCGAGGACGGCGTTCATCCCATCCTCCTCTCCAAACGCAGTAAGCGAAACAATCGTAGCAGTCGAAGTGCGGCGGGGGGCGTCGCATCGGGTCAGCTCGTGGTGAGCTGGCCGAGCCATGCTCCGAAGGTGAGCGAGAACGGCGGCCGGGTGTCCACTTTGGCCGCGAGCGCCCGCCGGCGGGTCAGATCGCCGCCGCAGGTCTCGATGATGATCTCTGCGATCTGGTCGGCGCGTTCGGCGCGTTCGGCGCGTTCGGCGCGTTCGGTGCAGTTCAGGACGTGCCGGGCGGGCAGGGCCTGCAGGATCCCGGGTGTGGTGTGGGCCGTAGTGAACGAGCAGGTCAGCAGGTCAGCAGGTCAGCAGGTCGGACTGGCGGTTCGAGCCCTAGCTGGCTCCCGAGCATCCGACTACGCAGGGTCGTGGACGGTGGGTAATGCCTCGCGCTCCCGATCAATCGGGCAGCTTTACCGAGTGTCCACTAAAGCGGGTACGGTCCAGTTTCGTCGTCGCGGTCCGGGGTGGGCGGATCCTTCGGGCGTAGTCGGTCAGGACGGCTCGGGGGTCATTGGCTGGCTGACTGTGGCGGCTGTTGGCGTAGTTGTTGGTTGATTTTTTGGGCTTCGGTGAGTTGGTCTTCGAGGATGACGATGCGGCAGGCGGCTTCGACCGGGGTGCCTTGGTCGACGAGTTCGCGGACGCGGGCGGCGATGCGGAGCTGGTAGCGGGAGTAGCGGCGGTGGCCGCCGTCCGAGCGCAGTGGGGTGATGAGGCGGGCTTCGCCGAGGGCCCGTAGGAAGGCGGGGGTGGTGTCGAGCATGGCGGCTGCGCGGCCCATGGTGTAGGCGGGGTAGTCGTCGTCGTCGAGGCTGTCGGCCGGTTTGCGGGTGGTTCCAGGAGTCATTGCACCTCTCGGGACACGTGGAGGGGCCCTGGCGCCAGATGGCACCAGGGCCCCGAGGGTTTTCAACACCATCTACCGGCCAGGTGAGCCGGATTCCTCAGTTCGCGCCGCGCCCTGAGAGGGCGGGTGCTGCGGAGATCGCATATGCGTGACCGGGGACCACCTTCCAATCCGGGGCCTGCGGAGACCGGACGAGCTAGACCGTCGTCCGGGCGATCCTGATGGCGCCTACTCCTCTCCTCAGTGACAGGCGGGGGTACTGCTGAACTCCTGCGGTGGTGCTCGGCGGCCTACCCTGACCGCCGTCCCGCTCGCGACAGTTCCTGTCTGCCGCGACCATGGACTCTCTTGGCTACGGGAGTGAAGCTACCCGGCGGAGGGCCCGATGTCTACTACGGCGGCCACAGATTTTTTAGCTCCGAACAGACAGGTGTGCCGCCGCGGCCAGGCACGTCCGGGAGCCGGTATCGCGCCCAGGCGGACAGCGGTAAGAACCCTGCCGGGAGGTCGGTGGGCCAACGTCCGTAGGAGAACGCACGCCAGGCCCCGTTCGCCGCCGCCTGGCTGAACGCCGGGATACCACCAACCGACGTGGCCGAGTGGGCCGGTCACTCCGTGGACATCCTGCTGAGGATCTACGTGAAGTGCCTCGACAGGGGAGGGGCCGCGATGCGGGCACGCGTCGAAGAAGCTCTTGGACTGGGCCGGTCTGCCGCCGGATAGTTGGGCGCCCATTTGGCAGAGAGGGCCGTACCGCCCCGGTGCCGGCCGTACAGCGCCGGACTCCGGAGGGAGGGAAGCGGAATGGGTTTGTCCTAGTCGCAGACCATTTCGGCTGGTCCCACGAACGTGCCCCCGGCAGGATTCGAACCTGCGCACCCGCCTCCGGAGGGCGGTGCTCTATCCCCTGAGCTACGGGGGCTTCAGGGCAAGCAGTCATACCGTACCAGGACCGTGGCGGTGGTCAGGCAGTCGGCTCGCCGTAAGCTCCCGATGTGTACCGCGACCCCCCACGCGTTCTCGTCGTCGACGACGACGCGGTGATCCGTCAGCTCGTGGTGGTCAACCTGGAGTTGGAGGGCTTCGAGGTGCACACTGCGATCGACGGGTTGGACTGCCTCGAGCGGGTGCGGGACGTCGCCCCGCATGTGATCACATTGGACGTCATGATGCCCCACCTCGACGGCTGGGACGTGGTCGCCCGCCTTCGCGACGACCCGGAGACCGCGGATATCCGGGTGATCCTGTTGTCGGCCCGCGCGCAGGCCGCCGATCTCAGGCGCGGGGACCGCCTCGGCGTCGACTACTACCTCACCAAGCCGTTCGACCCGGACGAGTTGATCGGGGTAGTGCGTCGCCTGGCCGGTCATGGCCAGACCGTCTGAGATGTCAGCCGTTGTGCCACCGGCCGTCCGTTGTCGACACTGCGGTGATCGGTGGCGACGGTTCGCTCGCCCCACACCGATAGCATCGCGCCATGACCCCCGACGACCTCGCGGAAACCGTGCGGGGCATCGTCGGGCAGCTGATCGCGGACGGTGAGCTTGACGTGGCGATTCCCGCAGCGGTGACGGTCGAGCGGCCCAGATCTTTCGATCATGGTGACTATGCCACGCCGATCGCGCTGCGCCTTGCCCGCTCGGCGCGGCGACCATCGCGCGAGGTCGCCGAGGCGGTCGCGGGTCGGCTGCGCCAGGAGCGGGCAGTGGCCGGTGTGGACGTGGCCGGGTCAGGCTTCCTCAACATCCGATTGGCTGGCGGGGCAGTCGGGGAGATCGCCCGCATCATCGTGCGGACGGGTGGTGACTATGGCCGTGGATCGGCTGCGGATGGCCGGGCGGCCCTTGCAACGGCGATCCCTGCAACGGCGATCCCTGCAACGGCGACTCTTGCGTCGGCACGCCGGGCGGCCGTGGCGGACGCATCGGCCATGCTGCTCGATGCGGTTCGCCATCCGCAGCCGCCTGACCGTTGCGACGAGGCGATGGTCGGGGCGCCGGTGTCGCTCACCCGCGGCGGTGAGCCGGTGGAGGCGCCGGTGCAGGTCGGGGCCTTTCTCACGATCGGTGAGCTGGTGGACGCCGTCGGCGCGGACGCCGCCCGCTACTGGCTCGTTCGTGTCCCCCTCAACCGCGCCCTCACCCTCGACCTGGACCTCCTTGCCAGGCAGACGAACGACAACCCGGCATTCCAGGTCCGCTACGCCCATGCCCGGATCTGCGCCCTGCTGCGCAACGCCGGGGAGCTGGGACTCTCCTTGGATGTCGAGGACGCCGAGGTGTCGGCGCTGACCCATCCGCGCGAGGGTGACCTGCTGCTGGCGCTCGGTGAACTGCCGAGGGTCGTGCAGACCGCGGCCGGACGCAGAGCGCCGTACCGGGTGGCGCGTTACCTCGAGGAAGTCGCCGGTACCTATCACCGTTTCCACGACGCCTGCCGGGTACTGCCACAGGGGGACGAGCAGGCGGGGGCCCGCAACGGAGCACGGCTGCTCCTCGCCGACGCGACCAGGATTGTCCTCGCGAACGGCCTGCGGCTGCTGGGCGTGTCAGCTCCGACGAGGATGTGACTGTTGTGCGTGACGAGGTTTCTCCCGCCCAGGGCCGGCATCAGCTGGAGGACGCGCTGTGGCCGGCGTCCGCCGCCGTGGACGCCGACGGTGTGCTGCGGGTCGGCGGGCTGCGGGTGGACGCGCTCGCGGCCGAGTTCGCCACGCCCGCCTACATCCTGGACACCGATGACTTCCGGGCGCGTTGCCGGGCATGGCGGTTGGCTTTCACCGACGGCGATGTCTACTACGCGGGTAAGGCGTTGCTGTCGCGTTCGATTGCCCGATGGGTCGCCGCCGAAGGGCTCTCGCTGGATGTCTGCACGGGCGGTGAGCTCGGCGTTGCGGAGGCGGTGGGTTTTCCACCCGAACGGCTGCTCTTCCACGGCAACAACAAGTCCATCGCCGAGCTGCGGCGGGCGGTCGCCTACGGCGTCGGGCGGATCGTCGTCGACTCGTTCGTGGAGATCTCCCGCCTGGCGGCGGTGGCCGCGCAGGCCGGCGTGCGTCAGCGAGTGTTCGTCCGGGTCACTCCGGGAGTGGAGGCCCACACCCACCACTATGTCGCCACCGGGCAGGAGGACCAGAAGTTCGGCTTCTCGCTCGCCAGCGGCGCGGCGGCCGAGGCGATCAGACGGGTGCTGGCCGCGTCCGACCACCTTGAGCTCGTCGGGACGCACGCGCACATCGGTTCGCAGATATTCGACACCGCCGGATTCGGGCTGGCCGCCCATCGTATGGTGGGGCTGCTGGCCGTCGTTCGCGATGCCCACGGTGTCGAACTGCCCGAGCTCGATCTCGGCGGCGGCCTGGGGATCGCCTACACCGGCGAGGACGCGCCACTCGATGTCGCGGACGTCGCCGACCGGCTCCGCACGATCGTCGGCAAGGAGTGTGCAGCGGCCGGGCTCGCCGTCCCGCGGCTGGCGGTCGAACCGGGCCGGGCCATCAGCGGTCCGAGCGCGATCACGCTGTATGAGGTCGGGACGGTCAAGGAACTGCCCGGGTTGCGCACCTATGTCAGCGTCGACGGTGGTATGAGCGACAACATCCGCACCGCACTGTATGATGCGCGTTACGCTGTCCGTCTGGTTTCCCGGCACAGCGCGGCCGTGCCGCACGTGGTCACGCTGGTCGGCAAGCACTGCGAGTCCGGTGACGTGATCGCCCACGACGTTGCGCTGCCGGGCGACATCCGGCCCGGAGACCTTGTCGCGGTACCGGCGAGCGGGGCATACCACCGCTCCATGGCCAGCAACTACAACCATGTTCCGCGGCCACCGGTTGTCGCGGTCCGCGCCGGACGGGCTCATGTGATCGTCCGCAGGGAAACGGAAGCGGACCTGCTGCGCCTTGACATCGACGAGGCGGACATCGACGAGGCCGACACCCCCGAGGCGGACGTCCCTGCCGCTGGACGCGACGAGGACACCATGGTCAGGAACGCGGGATGAGGAACTCGGGATGAGGATTGCGCTGCTGGGGTGCGGTGTGGTCGGGAGCGACGTCGTCCGGCTCCTGCACACCCACGCCGAGGATCTCGCCGCCAGGGTCGGTGCACCCCTGGAACTTGCCGGCATCGGGGTCCGTCGCCTGTCGGTGGTCCGTGACCTGCCGGTCGATCCGGCGCTCTTCACCACGGACGCGGACGGTCTCGCGACCCGGGACGACGTCGACATCGTCGTGGAGGTGGTGGGCGGCATCGAGCCGGCCCGCACCTGGCTGCACGCGGCACTGGACGCGGGGAAATCGGTGGTGACCGCGAACAAGGCGCTCCTTGCCACCCACGGTGCCGCGCTGTATGGCGCGGCAGCCGACCGCGGTGTGGACCTCTACTACGAGGCGGCGGTCGCCGGTGCGATCCCGCTGCTGCGCCCGCTGCGGGAGAGTCTCGCCGGTGACCGGGTCCGACGCGTGCTCGGTATCGTCAACGGCACGACCAATTTCATCCTCACCCGGATGGACGAGACCGGCGCCGGGTTCGCCGAGGCCCTCGAGGAGGCGACCACGCTCGGCTATGCGGAGGCCGACCCGAGCGCGGACATCGACGGATTCGACGCCGCCGCCAAGGCCGCGATCATCGCGCAGCTCGCGTTCCACACCCGGGTCACCCTTTCCGACGTCCACCGGGAGGGCATCGGCGGCGTCACCGCCGCGGACATCGCCAGTGCCCGCGCCATGGGATGCACGGTCAAGGCGCTGGCTATCGCCGAACGGTCACCCGATGTACCCGGTGTGAGTGTGCGGGTGCATCCTGCGATGATTCCCCGTTCCCATCCGCTCGCCGGGGTCCGGGAGGCGTTCAACGCCGTGTTCATTGAGGCGGAGGCGGCCGGCCAGCTGATGTTCTACGGTCGCGGTGCGGGTGGTTCTCCGACCGCGTCCGCGGTGCTGGGTGACCTGGTGGCGGTGGCGCGCAACCGGCTGGCCGGACGGCGGGGTCCGGGCGAGTCCGCCTATGCCGACCTGCCCGTCCTGCCGATGGGCGCCACCGTGACGCGCTATTACATCAACCTGGACGTGACGGACAAGACCGGGGTGCTCGCCTCGGTCGCCGCCGCGTTCGCCCGTCAGGACGTTTCCATCCAGAGTGTCCGCCAGGACGGCCACGGTGACGACGCCAGTCTTGTTCTGATCACGCATACCGCCAGCGACGCGGCACTGTCCGCAACAGTCGAGGAACTGCGGGAGCTGGACGTCGTGCGGGCGGTCGCGGGCGTGATGCGGGTAGAGGGAGGTGAGCTGTGACGACATCGCCAGCAGCAACATCGTCAGCGCGGACGACAGACGCGGCCGCGACGAGCGGACGGGCCCCGGGTTCGGTCAACCGCACCCGGCGGGTGTGGCGCGGCGTGATCGAGGAGTACCGGGACCGTCTGCCGGTCTCCTCGAACACGCCGGTCGTGACCCTCCGGGAAGGCGGCACCCCCCTGCTCCCCGCGGTGCACCTCTCGGCGGTGACCGAATGCGATGTTCATCTCAAGATCGAGGGCTCGAACCCGACCGGCTCGTTCAAGGACCGTGGGATGACCATGGCGATCAGTCGCGCGGTCGAGGCGGGTTCGCAGGCGGTGATCTGCGCGTCCACCGGCAACACCAGCGCGAGCGCCGCCGCGTACGCGGCCCGGGCCGGGTTGACCTGCGCCGTGCTCGTACCGAGCGGAAAGATCGCGTTGGGGAAACTGGCTCAGGCGCTGGTACACGGGGCGCGGCTGCTGCAGCTTGAGGGCTCCTTCGACGACTGTCTGCGGGTGGCCAGGGAGCTTGCCGAAACCTGCCCGGTGACCCTGGTCAACTCGGTCAACCCGTTCCGCCTGGAGGGGCAGAAGACCGCTGCCTTCGAGATCGTCGAGGACCTGGGTGCTGCACCCGACGCGCACTGTCTGCCGGTCGGGAACGCGGGGAACATCACCGCCTACTGGCGTGGCTACGTGGAGGAGGACGCACTCCACGGTTCCGGCCGGCCTCGCATGCACGGGTTCCAGGCAGCGGGTGCCGCACCCATTGTGCGCGGCAGCGTGGTCACAGCGCCACAGACGATCGCTACCGCGATCCGGATCGGCAACCCCGCGTCGTGGGCTTTCGCGCTGGCTGCCCGGGACGCCTCCGGCGGCACGATTGACGCGGTCAACGACCGTCAGATCCTCTCGGCCTACCGACTGCTCGCGCGCAACGAAGGTGTGTTCGTCGAACCGTCCAGCGCGGCGAGTGTGGCGGGACTTCTCCAGGCGCGTGCCGCAGGCCTCATCCAGGCCGGTGAGAAGGTCGTGTGCACGGTGACGGGCAACGGCCTCAAGGACCCCGAGTGGGCGATCAGCGGGGCGGCCAAGCCGGTGACCATACCGGCTACGGCTGCCGCCGCGGCCGCGGCCCTTGATCTGCAGCGGTCGTGAACCGCGCCGCCCGGGGGTCGGGGGCGGCCGGGGTCAGCGTGCGGGTGCCGGCGACCAGCGCGAACCTCGGCCCGGGTTTTGACGCCTGTGGTCTCGCGCTCGGCCTGTATGACGATCTGACGGTGGTCACCACCGACTCGGGCCTGTCGATTGACGTGACCGGTGAGGATGACGGCGCCAGGGACGAGACCCATCTGATCGCGCGTGCGGTGCGGGCCGGGCTCGATGCGCTCGGCCTCGCGCCGCCCGGGCTTGGCCTGACCTGTGTCAACCGCATCCCGCACGGCCGTGGGCTCGGTTCGTCGGCCGCGGCGATCGTGGCGGGTTTGCTGGCCGCGAGCGCGCTGGGCGAAGGTCGCCTGAGTGCCACGGACGTCTTCGCTCTCGCCTGCCAGATCGAGGGCCATCCGGACAACGTCGCCCCCGCGCTCTTCGGTGGCTTCACTGTGGCGTGGTATGATGACGCCGGTCACCCACAGGTGGTTCGAAGCAATCCACCGGATGATCTGCGGCCAGTAGCCTTTATTCCCGTCCGCCGCCAGGCGACATCCGCAGCACGGGCTGCGTTGCCAGTGACTGTGCTGCATGCTGATGCGGCGGCGAATGCGGGACGCGCGGCGCTGTTGGCCATGGCGATGTCAGGGACTCTGCATCCGGAGACGGTGTACCCGGAGACGGTGGGGACCGAGCCCGGCAATAGGCAGGAGCGGACAGGTCAGCCCGATTACAACTACTTTCCCGGTGCTCGGCTCGGCAACGACCGGTCGGGTCCGGCGCCCTGGGTGGATGCCCTGCTGGCGGCCACCGACGACCGGCTGCACCAGCCCTACCGTCTACCGTCCATGCCTGAAACCCGTGACCTGCTCAGCCAACTGCGAGCGGCGGGCCTGGCGGCCGTTCTGTCGGGTTCCGGACCAACCGTGCTGGCCCTCGCGGTCGGTGCGGAGCAGGCTGATGTTGCCCGCGCATGTGGCGGGGGCGGTTTCACAGTGCTCGACCTGCCGGTGGACAGGGACGGGGCCCGGGTCAGGCTCATCGCGGGCTGACACCGGCAGCTGCGGTCTACCTCGGGTCTCCCATGTGAGCCGGTTTTCCGTCCGAACCTCTCATGCTCGCCGCCGGACGGATGCGTCGCAGGACGACATCCAGCCGAAATGGTCGCGCCTTGGGCTGGAAACGGAGGACCGGGAAGCAAAGCCGCTCGAAGGTTGTTGCCCAGGTGACTCCGTCTGGATAGTCTGATGACTGCACTCGCTGCCGCCGCGGCGCGTGCTCGCCCGCCGGTGCTACCGGTTCATCGTAGCCGGATCCTGGTGCCGGAACTTGGTGCCTCAGCCTCGTCATCGAAGCCTCGGCCAGCACCGACAAGTCCTCAGCGGGATTGACGAGTTCGCACGCGGCGCTCGGCCGTTGGCGCCGTCCACGGGCGCTCTGCTTGCCCACCTGGCGCTGAATATCGTTTCCATGTGGGATGCCCAGGCGAAGAAGGTCAACAAGCATCACCCGGCTCCCTTGAGCCGGTCCCTTCAGGGAAGGAACATCTTGAGCGACACCACCGACGTGCTGCCTGACAGCGCACGTGAGTCCGCGGAGTCCCAGACACCGACGTCGTCCGTGGACGCTGGTTCTCCGCGACGCCGGCGGTCAGGCACCGGCCTTTCAGCCATGCTCCTGCCGGAGCTGCAGGCCATGGCAACTTCGTTGGGTATTCAAGGCGTGGGACGCCTGCGAAAGGGGCAGCTCATCGCGGCCATCCAGAACGTTCAGACTCCCGCCGGCGTCGCTGGGGGCGCGGATGCCGCGGCCCCGCAACCCGCCATGGCTGCCGCCGATGCGCAACCGGCCCGGAGTACCCGAGGCTCGTCCACGTCCATGCGCACCAACACGAACAGCGCGGACGCGGCCGAGCCCACGGTCGCGTCGTCCGCGGCTGAGGCGACCGCGGCAGTCGAGGGCGCGACGCGTGTCCGGACCCGCCGTGGGGCTTCCCGGGCATCGGGCAGCCCGTCCACCGCCGTCGGCGAGCAGGGGACGCTGACCGAGGCGTTGCCCGACCCCGGTGACACCCGTGGTGGCGCGGCTGCGTCCGGTCCCGCGGACGGATCCGCGAGCGTGCGAGCCGTCGGCACGCAGGACGCCACGGCGGCCGGGACCGCGCCGGCCGGCCTTGCTGCGGCACCCGCACCCGCACCCGCCGCGGCCAGCGCACCCGCCGCGGCCAACGCACTTGCCGCGGCAAGTGCACCTGCCGTAGTCAGCGCGCCCAGCACGCCGGTGTCCACCACCCCTGTGGAGCTGTCCGTGGCGGCACCGACCACTGTGCCCCGCGTGTCGGACAACGGCAGCGTGCGTGGTCGAGATGACCGGCGTGATCGTCAGCAGGTCGAAGGAGACCGCGCGTCGGTTGACCGTCCCGTTGCCGCCGAGCGGCAAGGGCGCCAACAGGGCGACCGGCAGGGTCGGG
>NZ_CAUVXL010000237.1:0-3039 GCF_963555915.1 Protofrankia sp. Cas4 | reverse complement strand
TGAGCGCGACGACGACTTCGCCGGCGGGAACCGGCGTAACCGCGGCAGGTTCCGTGAGCGTGGCCGCAACCGCGGCCGCCAGACTGGCGGTTTCAGCGAGTCGGAGCCGGTGGTCCGCGAGGACGACGTACTGGTTCCGGTCGCGGGCATCCTTGACGTTCTCGACAACTACGCCTTTGTGCGAACCAGCGGTTACCTGACCGGCCCGACCGACGTCTACGTCAGCCTGGCTCAGGTCCGTCGCCATGCTCTGCGCCGCGGTGACGCGATCACCGGAGTCGTCCGGGCGCCGCAGGAGGGCGAGCAGCGGCGGGACAAGTACAACGCGTTGGTCCGGCTCGACACGGTCAACGGCCTGGACCCGGATGAGGCGCGCAACCGACCCGAGTTCACCAAGCTCACCCCGCTCTACCCGCAGGAGCGGCTGCGCTTGGAGACCGAGCCGCAGTTGCTGACAACCCGGGTGATCGACCTGGTGATGCCGCTCGGAAAGGGCCAGCGGGCGTTGATCGTCAGCCCACCGAAGGCGGGAAAGACGATGGTGCTGCAGGCCATCGCGAACGCGATCACGACAAACAACCCGGAATGTCACCTCATGGTCGTTCTTGTCGACGAACGCCCGGAAGAGGTGACCGACATGCAGCGGTCGGTCAAGGGCGAGGTCATCGCGTCAACCTTCGACCGGCCCCCGTCCGACCACACCAGCGTCGCCGAGCTCTCCATCGAGCGGGCCAAGCGGTTGGTGGAACTGGGCGAGGACGTCGTCGTGCTGCTTGACTCGATCACCCGGCTCGGGCGGGCCTACAACCTGGCTGCTCCCGCATCCGGCCGGATCCTGTCCGGTGGTGTGGACTCGACCGCGCTCTACCCGCCGAAGCGGTTCCTCGGTGCTGCCAGGAACATCGAGAACGGCGGGTCGTTGACGATCATCGCCACGGCGCTGGTGGAGACGGGCTCCACGATGGACACTGTGATCTTCGAGGAGTTCAAGGGAACGGGCAACGCCGAGCTCAAGCTTGATCGGAAGATCGCCGACAAGCGGATCTTCCCGGCGATTGACGTCGACCCGTCCGGAACCCGCAAGGAGGACATCCTACTTGCGCCGGACGAGCTTGTGATCATGCACAAGCTGCGTCGGGTTCTGCATACCCTTGAGTCCCAGCAGGCACTCGATCTTCTTCTGGAGAGATTGAAGCAGACGCGGACGAACTACGAGTTCCTGATGCAGATCGCGAAGACGACTCCAGGGCAGGACTAAGAGCGTCCGCGGTGCTGTCCCTGGACGACCGGAAGCTTCTGGCAGACTGGAACGTTGAGACCCGGCACCGGTTCACGCCCTCGCCGTCATGGCAGGGCGACCCGGCGGCCACTTCGGGAAGAAGGATCATGAAGGCTGACATTCATCCGACGTACCGTGAGACTGCGGTCGTCTGCACCTGCGGCTCCACGTTCACGACCCGTAGCACCAAGTCGGACGGCGTGATCAATGCTGAGGTGTGCTCACAGTGCCACCCCTTCTACACCGGCAAGCAGAAGATTCTGGATGTCGGCGGTCGGGTCGAGAAGTTCGAGCGGCGCTTCGGTCGCCGTAGTCCCGGCGACAAGGCCGGGCCGGGGACGAAATAGCACGTTTACAGCGCCCGTGCCCTGTCCGACAGCGGCGCGGGCGCTGTTTGGCGTCCGTGTCGCGTCGCCTTTGGCCACTAGACCAGGAGATTCCCGAAATGACCACTCCACTCGACGGTCTGCTTGCCGAGCACGCCGAGCTGGAGGGCCGTCTCGCCGATCCGTCCGTGCATGCCGATCCGGCGCTGGCACGCAGTCTCGGTCGCAGGTACGCGGAACTGATCCCGGTCGTGGAGACCGCGCGCGAGCTGGACCGGGTCGATGCGGACCTCGCGACCGCCCGGGAGTTCGCCGCCGAGGATGTCTCGTTTCGCGCCGAGGTCGCGGAGCTTGAGGCCGCGCACGCGGTGTTGCGGGACCGCCTGCACACCCATCTGGTGCCCACCGACCCTGACGACGCCCGGGACGCGATCCTTGAGATCAAGGCGGGCGCCGGCGGTGAGGAGTCTGCGCTGTTCGCAGGCGACCTGCTGCGGATGTACCTGCGCTACGCCGAGCGGCGCGGCTGGCGGGCCGAGATCCTGGACGCGAATCCCAGCGATCTCGGCGGGTATCGGGACGTGAGCGTGGCGGTGAAGGCCGGCCGGACGAGCACCGGTGGCGTGTTCGGGCGGCTGCGGTTCGAGGGTGGTGTCCACCGGGTGCAGCGGGTTCCGGTCACCGAGTCGGCAGGTCGTATCCACACCTCGGCGGCCGGGGTCCTGGTGCTGCCCGAAGCCGAGGCGGTCGAAGTCGAGATCGACCCCAATGAGCTGCGCATCGATGTGTACCGCTCCTCGGGCCCCGGTGGGCAGAGCGTCAACACGACGGACTCGGCGGTGCGTATCACGCATCTTCCCAGCGGCCTGGTGGTCTCCTGCCAGAATGAGAAAAGTCAGCTGCAGAACAAGGAGTCGGCCCTGCGCATTCTGCGTGCCCGACTGCTGGTCGCCGCCCGCGAGCGGGCGCAGGCAGAGGCATCGGCGGCACGGGCCAGTCAGGTTCGTACAGTGGACCGGTCCGAGCGGATCCGTACCTACAATTTCGCGGAAAACCGGATCAGCGATCACCGGGTCGGATTCAAAGCGCACAACCTCGATCAGGTACTCGACGGTGAACTCGACGAGGTACTGGACGCACTGGTTGCGGCGGACCTGGAGGCGAGGCTCTCGGCCGGATCGCCGTCATGACCTCCGTCGGGCCCCACCGTGAGCCGGCAACGCCCGTTCCGATGAGCCCGCTGGTTTCGTCCATGCGTGCAGCGGTTACCGCTCTTGCCGCGGCCGGAGTAGCCAGTCCCCGGTCGGACGCCGAAGAGCTCGCGGCATACGTGACCGGTGAGCCCCGCCGGCGCTTGGCGCCGACGGCCACCATGACCCCGGCGGACCTGGAGCGGTTTGCCGAGCTCGTGGCGCGGCGGGTCGCGCGGGTGCC
>NZ_CAUVXL010000236.1:0-6723 GCF_963555915.1 Protofrankia sp. Cas4 | reverse complement strand
TGGTGGGTACCGTCGGTTTCCGTTATCTCACTCTTGCCGTGGGCCCGGGCGTGTTCATACCTCGGCCGGAGACCGAAACCGTGGTCGGCTGGGCACTCGACGCGGTTCGGACGGCCGGGTGGACACGGCCGATCTGTGTGGATCTCTGCACCGGTTCCGGCGCGATCGCTCTCGCCCTCGCGCAGGAACTACCCGGCGCGCGCGTACACGCTGTCGAACGTGATCCGGGCGCGCTGGTCTGGGCGGCCCGCAACATCGCGGCCCAGGGCTTCACCGACGCCGACGGCCGGCTGATCCTGCATCACGCCGACGTCGGGATCGAGCCGGCCGGATGCGGCCTCGGCGACGGTCGCGAGCCGGTTGCCACGGTTGCCCGAGAGCTTGCGGGTCTGTTCGGCCGGGTCGATCTGGTGGTGAGTAACCCGCCCTACCTGTGGGATGACGAACGGGACCTGGTCGAACCCGAAGTCGGTAAGCATGATCCTCCTGCCGCGCTGTGGGCCGGACCAGATGGTCTGGCGGGGGTTCGAGCCGTCGCACAGGTGGCGGGCGGCCTGTTGCGCGACGGTGGGCAGTTGGTGATCGAACACTCCGACCGACACGGCTTGGCGGCCCCTGCGCTGCTGCATGCACTCGACTGCTGGGACGATGTTCGGGACCATCCCGACCTGGCGGGGCGAGCCCGGTTCGTCTCAGCCTCGCGCCGGCCTCGCACGGGCCGCGAGACCGGTCGGTAGGGACCTGGCAGGGAGCGGGGCGGGGCCCCGAGGCGCCGCCGCTGTCACGACATACTCCTGAAGTGACGTACTGCCGAAGTGACGCAGCACCACGGACGTAATGGGGGAGCCAGTGAGGCCACGAGAGTCAGTGAGCGAACGGTACGACTGCGCGGACTCCGAACGGCGTACGGCCGGTCTTGAGGCGGCGACGCGCGCGGTGCGCCATGGCAGGCTCGTCGTGTTGCCCACCGACACGCTGTACGGCATTGGCGCGGACGCGTTTGACCAGGTCGCCGTGCGCGCGCTGCTGGCCGCCAAAGGCCGCGGACCGGACATGCCCGTCCCTGTACTGGTTGGTGCGTGGCGCACCCTCGACGGGCTCGTCGAGCAGGTCACCGAGCCGATGCAGGACCTGATCCGGGCATTCTGGCCGGGTGGGCTGACGCTGGTCGTGCCATATGCGCCGTCGTTGAGCTGGGATCTCGGGGATGCCCGGGGCACTGTCGCGGTGCGGATGCCACTGCATCCGGTCGCCATCGAACTGCTCGGCCGTACCGGGCCGATGGCCGTGTCCAGCGCGAACATCAGCGGTCAGGCACCTGCGACCACGGTGGAGGACGCCATGGCGCAGCTCCGTGACTCAGCCGAGGTGTACCTCGACGGCGGGCCGTGCTCGGCCGGCATCGCGTCGACGATCGTCGACTGCACCGGTGAGGTCCCCCGGGTGCTGCGGGCGGGTGCGGTCACGATGACGGCGTTGCGTGAGGTTCTGCCGTCAGTCCAGGAACCCGCGGTCACCGCATGACGCTTGCGGCCCGCTCCGGCTCTGCGCCGTAAGCTGTCGGGAGTTGGAGCAGCCGAAGGTGGGGCGTCGCGATCGGGACAAACCCATGCTAGGTCGCTCCTGGCCCGGCTGCCTGCATGCGGCATGGGTCGGCCGCGCAGCCACGGGCCAGTCACGCAGGAGGAGAGGCAGCTTATGAGCACCCCGTTCTGGGGCCCGGACTTCGATCAGCTCCGTGCCGAGGACGAAGAGATCGCGGATGTCGTCCTGGACGAACTGGACCGACTCCGTGGGGGTCTCCAGCTCATCGCGAGTGAGAACTTCACCTCGCCTGCGGTGCTGGCGGCCCTCGGGTCGACGTTGTCGAACAAGTACGCCGAGGGCTATCCGGGCCGTCGCTACTACGGCGGGTGCCAGGTTGTCGATCGTGCGGAGGAGATCGGCATCGCCCGGGCGAAGGCGCTGTTCGGTGCCGACCACGCGAACCTGCAGCCGCATTCCGGGGCTCAGGCCAACTTCGCGGTGTACGCGGCGCTGCTCGCCCCTGGCGACACCGTGTTGGCGATGTCACTACCGCATGGCGGTCATCTCACTCATGGTAGCCGAGTGAACTTCAGCGGGAAGTGGTTCGATGTCGTCGCCTACGGAGTGCGCGAGGACACCGAATTGATCGACTATGATGAGGTTCGGGACCTCGCGCGGCAGCATCGGCCCAAAATGATGATCTGTGGCGCCACCGCGTATCCCAGGTTGATCGACTTTGCGGCCTTCCGCTCGATCGCGGACGAGGTCGGGGCGTGGCTGATGGTCGATGCCGCGCACTTCATCGGCTTGGTCGCGGGCGGAGCCATCCCCAGCCCGGTGCCGTACGCCGACGTGGTCAGTTTCACCACCCACAAGGTCCTGCGTGGGCCCCGAGGTGGGATGATCCTCTGCCGGGAAGAACTTGCCCAGCGGATCGACAAGGCGGTGTTCCCGTTCAGCCAGGGCGGCCCGCTCATGCACGCGGTCGCCGCCAAAGCGGTGGCGTTGCGGGAGGCCGCGACCCCGGCCTACGCCGAGTACGCCCGTCAGGTCATCGTCAACGCCCAGGCCCTCGCGGACGGGCTCGCGGCCGAAGGCGTGCGGCCGGTCGCCGGCGGCACCGACACCCACCTCACCCTGCTCGACCTGCGCGATCTCGGCGTAACCGGTAAGGATGCCGAAGCCCGGTGTGACGCGGCGCGGATCACGCTGAACAAGAACGCCATCCCGTACGACCCGCAACCGCCTGCGGTCTCCTCCGGTATCCGCGTCGGTACCCCGGCGGTGACCACTCAGGGCATGCGGGAAGGCGAGATGAAGGAGATCGCGGCGCTGATCGCTCGGGCGGTCCGTGATCCGTCGGCGGGCACTGATGTCGCCAGAGCCGTTTCCGTCCTGGTCGGCCGGCATCCGGCCTACCGGCGCTAGCGCGGTGGTGCGGTAGGTCAGCGAAGGCGTCAGGCTATTGCGGGAGTATCTACTCGTATTCGCGGTGTCGGCGGCGGTCACCTTCCTGTGCACGCCGGTCGCGCGGGGTTTTGCCATCTGGATCGGCGCCGTCGCCACTGTCCGTGATCGTGATGTGCACGCCGTGCCGACTCCACGGCTCGGCGGACTGGCCATGCTCGCCGGAGTCGCAGCCGGTCTGGAGGTTGCCGACGAGCTGCCGTTCCTGTCCTCGGTCTCGCGGGACTGGGCGGAGCCGCATGCGGTGGGTGTCGCGAGCGTAGTGATCTGCCTGCTCGGAGTGGTGGACGATCGGTGGCCACTGGACGCGGTCACGAAGCTCGCGGGTCAGGTCGCCGCCGCCGGTGTGATGGTCCTGCTGGGAGTCCAGTGGTCGTTCGCCGTCAACCCGGACAGTGACACCACCTTCAGTCTCGGACCTGAGACAGCCGTGCCGCTTTCGATCTTCGCCACGGTCGTTCTTGTCAACGCCATGAACTTCATCGACGGGCTGGATGGCCTTGCCGCTGGCGTTGCGGCGATTGCCGCTGGGGCCACGTTCTACTTCGCCTACGAGGTCGCTGTGATCAACCACTTTTCCCGGGCGGCGCCGGGAGCCTTGCTGGCCGCGGTCACCGCCGGGGTCTGCCTCGGCTTCCTGCCGCACAACTTCAACCCGGCCAGTCTGTTCATGGGGGACTCCGGTTCGATGCTGGTCGGCCTGCTGTCGGCGGCATCCATGATCTCGGTGACCGGACAGGTCGCCTATGGCGGATACGCCGGGCCGTCCCGATCCCTGCCGTCGCTGATTCCGTTGGCCATTCCGCTGGCTGTGCTGGCGGTGCCGTTCATCGACCTCGGACTAGCCGTGATCCGCCGGACCCGCGCCGGCCGGTCGCCCTTCGCCGCGGACAAGATGCATCTGCACCACCGGATGCTGGAGATCGGAAAATCCCATGTCCGCGCGGTTCTCATCATGTACTTCTGGGCGGCCCTGCTCGGTTTCGGCGGGGTGGCCGCATCTTTCTCGCGACAACCGTTGCCTATTCTCGCCGCCGTGGTCGGCCTCGGCCTGATCGGGCTCCTGGTCCTGTTGCTGGTCGGTCAACGGTCGGTGCGGCGCGCATGATCGTTGCTACCGGACGGACGATCAGACTTGGTCTGGGCGTGCTCGCCACCCTCGCTGTTCCCAGCCTTGTGGTTGCAGGTTTCATCCGGGGCGCGGCCGGAGTTGTCGCCGTCGTACTCGGGCTGTGCCTGGTCGGGTTTTTCTTCGCGGCCAGCAAAGTGGCTGTGAGCGTTGTCGCCCAGCGCGCACGAGCGTTGGTGCTGCCAGCTGCGCTCGGCACCTACCTGGTGAAGATCATAATTCTTGGGACTCTTCTCGTGCACCTCGAAGGGTCGACCAGCATCGATCTTGCGGCTTTCGCCTGGGCCGTCTTCGTGGGGGTCTTCGGATGGCTCGGTGCCGAGCTGTGGGTTGCCACCCATACCCGGGTCCCGTTCTACGACCCCACGGTCTTCCAGGCGCGGGAAGACTCCCGGCGTGACACCCTGAACGGGTGAGCGAAGCCGAACCGACGCCGCCAGCCGGCGGCCCTGCGGAGCCGACCGGCCAAAGGCCGCGCGAGGATGGTTCTTCGCGCGCGGCCGGAGGCCTTGGGGAGCCGACAGCCGACGGACCGCCGCGTCCCCCGTACCGGCCCGGCCTGGTCTCCGATGAAGCCTGGACGGCGGTCGGCACCCTGCTGGCCGGAACCGGGTTCTGGGGGCTGGTCGGCTACGGGATTGACCGCCTCACCGGACTCGGCACGGTGTTCCTGCCGGTCGGCGTCATCGTCGGCATGGCAGCGTCGCTCTATCTTGTGATCAGCAAGGCTACGCAGCGTTTCTGATCGAGCTCACCAGTTGCCTATGGTCTCGTCTTGGATTCTCAGCGTGAGAAGAGCGTCGTAAAAATGAACCAGCCGGCTACTTTCAGGTGAACAAGGGAGTGAACCAGCTCTGGCCGGCCTGGAGTTGATGCCGATCGCCACGGGGTGTGGATAGTATCGCCAGTGCTGGGTGTCCACTCGCGGACATCCGGTGTGAGTCGTGTCTCCCGTCGGTCCTGCCGGGCTCATGATCATGCCGTGTCGATGGATGGTCATGCGTGGTGCGGCACCGTACCCGAGAGGGAGCCGGCCCGCGCCTGGCGGGGCTGTCCCGCCTGAACCAGATAGGGTGAGTCCACACCGCCGCCGGTACGGCTGCGTCTCTTCCTTAGCTGGTGAGAGTGTATTTCGATCATGGAGGTGTCCGTCGTGCCGGTCCCCGCGGGACCCCTGGTCCTCGCTGATGAGGGCTTCAAGGGCCCGACCAAGGAGGTCTTCCAGCCGCCGCACTGGTTCGACGTCGATCTCGGACCGGTTCATTTCTACTTGAACAAGGCGACGGGGCTGGGGATCTTCGCCGCGCTCTTCGTCGGTGTGGTCTTCTGGCTCGGCTTCCGGCGGGCCACGGTCGTGCCCCGCGGATTGCAGAACGTCTGTGAGTCGGTCTACGACTTCATCGACATGTCGATCGCCCGGGACGTCATCGGGGAGAAGGGGCGGAAGTACACCCCGTACCTGGTCGTGCTCTTCAGCTTCGTGTTCATCTGTAATGTGCTTGCGATTGTTCCCGGCGCCCAGTTCCCGCCGACGTCGCGAATAGCCATTCCGATTGTTCTCTCCGCTGTGACCTATGTGCTGTTCAACTACGCCGGCATCCAGGCCAATGGCGCACGGGCGTATTTCGGGCATATGATAAACCCAGCGCCGACCGCGCCTGTCTTCGTCAAGGTTCTGCTTGGGCCGATCGAGGTCATGTCGACCATGCTCGTGCGGCCGTTCACGCTCGCGGTCCGGTTGTTCGCGAACATGTTCGCCGGCCACATCCTGCTCCTGGTCTTCTCGCTCGGCGCGGAGTACCTGCTGCCCAAGCCGCCTTTTGTCTTCGGATTCGCCTCGCTGCTCATGACGATCGTGCTGACCGGCTTCGAACTTGTCATCGACGGCTTGCAGGCATACATCATCACGATCCTCACGGCCGCCTTCATCTCCGGCGCGATCGAATCCGGCGGTGGCCATGAAAGTTCTCCAGCGACTGACCATGCTCCTGCCGTGAGCGGGGCGCCCGCGATGAGCGGCGCGCCCGCCGGGGCGCACGCATAAAAAGGTTCGGACACCCCGATCAGCACTTCGATCAGCACCGTGGCAGGTCCCGGTGCCCGACTGGAAAAGGAATATGACATGGCAGACACCTCCATGGTGCTTGCTGCTGCCAATCAGGTGAGCGGCTCCCTCGGCGCGGTGGCCTACGGCTTGGCGGCCATCGGGCCGGGTATCGGAATCGGCCTTATCTTCGGCCTCGGTGTGCAGGCCATCGCCCGCCAGCCCGAAGCGGAGCAGGTCGCCTTCCGGTACATGATTATCGGCTTCGCCCTGGCGGAAGCACTGGCTCTGATCGGCTTCGTCGTCCCGTTCGTCTTCCCCTAAGCCGGGGGGACACCGTGGTTACCGCAACACTGTTGCTGGCCGCCGGGGACAGCGCAAAGTCGGATGAGAACGTCCTTGTCCCACCGCTCGGTGAACTGCTGATCGGCGCCCTGTCGTTCGGCCTGCTGGTGGCCTTCTTCTTCTGGAAGATCTACCCGCAGATCAAGCGGACGTACGCCGCGCGGACCGAGGGAATCGAGGGCAGTCTCGCCCGTGCCGCGCACGCTCAGCA
>NZ_CAUVXL010000235.1:0-19416 GCF_963555915.1 Protofrankia sp. Cas4 | reverse complement strand
CTTCTCACCTCCTACCGCGCGCAGCTCGCCGACGCGCAGACCGAGGCTGCCCGCATCCGTGAGGACGCCCGTGAGCAGGGAATCCAGATCCTGACGGAACTGCGTGCGCAGGCGGATACCGAGGTCGCCGAGATCAAAGCGCGGGGCGAGGCACAACTCGCCGCGGAGCGGGCGCAGATCGTCGCTCAACTCCGGCGCGAGGTCGGTGACATCGCCCTCGAGCTCGCGACGAAGATTGTCGGTCACGAGCTGGAGCGCGACGACCGCCAGCGCCAGCTGGTCGACGACTTCATCACGGGCCTGGAGCATCCGGACGAGTCGGCGATTCCGGTTCCGGCCGGTCCGGGGGGCTGAGGCATGGAGGGATCCAGCCGACAGTCCCTGGCCTCGGCGCGAGCTCGCCTGGACGAGCTGACGGCGACCGGGCCGCCCGGTGTCGGGACGCGGTCCCGCCATCCGGTCGACCTCGGTCGTCTCGCGGACGATCTTGAAGCGGTCGTGGACCTTCTCAGCCGGGAGCCGGCGATCCGCCGGGCGCTGGCCGATCCGGGAGTGCCCGGATCGGCTCGTTCCGATCTTGCCGCCCGCTTGTTCGGCGGCAAGATCTCCGCGGAAGCGCTCGACATCGTGGCGGTCGCGGCTACCGGCCGCTGGGCTCGGCCGCTCGACCTCCAGCACGCGCTGTCCGAGCTCGGGGTCGAGGTCCGGCTCGCCCAGGCGCAGCGGGAGGGCGCCCTCGACGACGTGGAGGACGAACTGTTCCGGTTCGGTCGCATCCTCAACCGGACACCTGAACTGTCGTTGGCCCTCAGCGACCCGGCGGCCCCGTGGCCTGCGAAGCAGGAACTCCTGGCCAGGCTTCTGGACGGCAAGGCCAACGCCGTGACCATACGTCTCGTTCAGCGTGCGGTCGCCGAGCGTTACCACGGTGATCTCGAACGCCGTCTTGAGCAGCTGACCGTGATCGCAGCGGCACGCCGAAACCGGCTCGTCGCGGTGGTGCGCACGGCTGTACCTCTCGCGGGGGACCAGATTTTTCGGTTGCGGACAGCGATCAGCCGGTATTTTGGACGTGATGTCCAGCTCCAGATGGACGTCGACCCTTCCGTTCTGGGCGGCGTTGTCGTGCGGATCGGTGACGAGGTGGTCGACGGCAGCGTCATCCGCCGCCTCACCGACGCGCGCCGGCGGCTGCACCGATAGAGCGTTCTTGTGGACACCCAGACCTCGCATGACCTGCGGGACGTGCCCTCACCATTTATTGAAGGACCGAAGCGATGACTGAACTCTCCATTCGACCGGAGGAAATCCGCGCCGCCCTCCGGGACTACGTCGACTCCTACCAGGCATCCGTCGGGGAGCGGGAGGAGGTCGGCCGGGTCGTCGTCGCCGGCGACGGCATCGCGCGGGTCGAGGGCCTTCCGCACGTCATGACCAATGAGCTGCTGGAGTTCCATGGCGGCGTGCTGGGCCTGGCGTTGAACCTTGACATCGCCGAGATCGGCTGCGTCATCCTCGGCGAGTCCGAACACATCGAGGAAGGCCAGGAGGTCCGCCGCACCGGCCAGATTCTCTCGGTCCCGGTCGGCGACGGCTTCCTCGGCCGGGTGGTCGATCCGCTGGGCCGCCCGATCGACGGGCTCGGCGAGATCGTCTCCACCGAGACCCGTGCCCTGGAACTGCAGGCGCCCACGGTCGTCCAGCGCCAGCCGGTCAAGGAGCCGCTCCAGACCGGTATCAAGGCGGTGGACGCGATGACCGCCATCGGCCGTGGTCAGCGTCAGCTGATCATCGGCGACCGGCAGACCGGCAAGAGCGCCGTCGCGCTGGATGCGATCATCAACCAGCGGGAGAACTGGGCGACGGGGGATCCGAAGCTCCAGGTCAAGTGCGTGTATGTGGCGGTCGGGCAGAAGAAGTCGACGATCCGGGCTGTCCTCAACACCCTGGAGGAGACCGGCGCGCTGGCTTACACCACCATCGTGGCGGCGCCCGCCGACGAACCGGCCGGCCTCAAGTACCTCGCGCCCTACACCGGTTCGGCCATCGGCCAGCACTGGATGTACAACGGCCAGCACGGACTGATCGTCTTTGACGACCTGTCGAAGCAGGCCGAGGCATACCGGGCGATCTCGCTGTTGCTGCGCCGCCCGCCGGGTCGTGAGGCATACCCCGGTGACGTCTTCTACTTGCACTCCCGGCTCCTGGAGCGATGCGCGAAGCTCTCCGACGAGCTCGGCGCCGGGTCCCTGACCGGTCTGCCGATCATCGAGACCAAGGGTAACGACATCTCCGCCTATATCCCGACGAACGTCATCTCCATCACCGACGGACAGATCTTCCTGGAGACCGACCTGTTCAACCAGGGCGTCCGGCCGGCGATCAACGTCGGTACCTCGGTCTCCCGGGTGGGTGGCAGCGCCCAGATCAAGGCGATGAAGGCGGTCGCGGGGCGGCTGCGTCTGGACCTTGCGCAGTACCGCGAGCTGGAGGCGTTCTCGGCGTTCGGCTCGGACCTCGACAAGGCATCCCGTGCCCAGCTCGACCGGGGCGCACGCATGGTCGAACTGCTCAAGCAGCCCCAGTACGAGCCCTTCCCGGTGGAGCGGCAGGTCGTGTCGATCTGGGCGGGTACGTCCGGGCAGCTTGACGATGTGCCGGTCGCGGACATCCGCCGGTTCGAGCGTGAGTTCCTCGAGTTCGTCGAGCGGAGCCAGCCGGGGGTCTTCAAGACGATCCGCGAGACGGGCAAGCTGGATGATGACACCGTCACCGCGCTGGAGCAGCTGATCGCGAAGTTCAAGGCCGAGTTCATGCTGTCGGGTGGTCAGCCGCTGGTCAACGAACCGTTGCCGGAGAGTCTGGACCCGTCGGAGCTGGAGCGCGAGGCGATCAAGATACACGAGCCGAAGCCGAAGGACGAGGACTGAGGACATGGCCGGCCAGCTCCGTGAGTACCGGCGCCGCATCCGTTCGATCCAGTCGACCAAGAAGATCACTCGGGCGATGGAACTCATTGCCGCGTCCAGGATCGTGAAGGCCAAGGCGCGGGTTGCCGCCTCCCGGCCCTACGCGGACGAGATCACCCGAGTGATCTCCGCGGTGGCGTCGCAGACCACCGTTCGTCACCCACTGACGACAGAGCATGCAGATCCGCGGCGGGTGGCGGTTCTGATGGTCACCAGTGACCGTGGGCTTGCCGGTGGTTACAACGCCAACGTGCTGCGCCGGACGGGCGAGCTGCTGGAGCTGTTGCGCTCGGAGGGCAAGGAGCCGTTCCTGTACGCGGTCGGGCGCAAGGCCGTCACGTACTACCGCTTCCGCGGTCGGGAGCTGGCCGGTGAGTTCACCGGGTTCTCCGAACAGCCGAGCTACGACAACGCCAAGGAAGTCGCCGATGCGCTGATCGCGCGGTTCGTGGCGTCCGGTGAGGCCGGCGGAGTGGACGAGATCCACGCCGTCTACACCGAGTACGTCAACACCCTGACCCAGCGACCGGTTGCGCATCGCATTCTTCCGCTTGCGCTGGAGACGACCGCCGAGCCCCCGCCCGGCGGCCCGCTCCCGCAGTACGAGTTCGAACCGTCGGCCGAGGGAGTCCTCGACGCGCTGCTCCCTCGTTACGTCGAGAGTCGGCTGTACGCGGCGCTGCTGGAGTCCGCGGCATCGGAGTCGGCGGCCCGCCAGCGGGCGATGAAGTCCGCTACGGACAACGCCGGTGACCTGATCAAGACCTACACCCGTCGGGCGAACGCCGCCCGCCAGGATGCGATCACTCAGGAGATATCGGAAATCGTGGGCGGGGCCAACGCTCTCGCCCAGGCCTCGTAGCCCGCAGAGCGACGACGGTTATACCGAAGAACCCCTGAGGGCGCCGGCTGCGGGAGGAGCCGCCGGCGACTTCGGGGTATGACATGCAGATGAACCGCTTGAAGCCGCTGGTCTCCTGATGGAGTCCTCAGCCGCGGAGGGCACCTTGATGAAGCAGAGGACGCCATGACCGTTACCACTACCTCGCCCGCCGCGGTGGAGGGCAAGGCCCCTGGGATCGGCCGGGTCGCCCGTGTAATCGGCCCGGTCGTCGATGTGGAGTTCGCGCCCGACGAGATCCCCGAGATCTACCGTGCGCTGCGCGTCGATCGCACCATCGACGGGCAGACCGCAACGCTGACGCTCGAGGTCGCGCAGCACATCGGTGACAACACAGTCCGGGCGATCTCCATGCAACAGACCGACGGTCTGGTGCGTGGAGCGCCGGTTCAGGATACCGGTTCACCTATCACGGTTCCCGTTGGCAACGCCACCAAGGGGCACCTGTTCAACGTGCTCGGCGATCCGCTCGACGTCGAAAGCATTGACACCGACGTACGCAGGTCCATCCATGCAACAGCACCGCCATTCGACCAGCTTGAGTCGAAGACGGAGATGTTCACGACCGGCATCAAGGTCATCGACCTGCTTGCGCCTTATGTGCGCGGTGGGAAAATCGGCCTGTTCGGTGGCGCCGGCGTCGGCAAGACCGTCGTCATCCAGGAAATGATCAACCGGGTCGCCACGCAGTTCGAAGGTGTATCGGTGTTCGCCGGTGTCGGCGAGCGCACCCGGGAGGGAAACGACCTGTTCCTGGAGATGACCGAGGCCGGTGTGATCAAGGACACCGCGCTTGTCTTCGGGCAGATGGACGAGCCCCCGGGCACCCGGCTGCGGATCGCTCTCGCCGCGCTGACCATGGCGGAGTATTTCCGGGACGTCCAGAAGCAGGACGTGCTGCTGTTCATCGACAACATCTTCCGGTTCACCCAGGCCGGCGCGGAGGTCTCGACCCTGCTCGGACGTATGCCGAGTGCGGTGGGTTATCAGCCGACTCTGGCCGACGAGATGGGTGTGCTCCAGGAGCGCATCACATCCACCCGCGGTCATTCAATCACTTCGCTCCAGGCAATCTACGTTCCCGCGGACGACATCACCGACCCGGCCCCGCACACCACGTTCACCCATCTCGACGCGACCACGGTGCTCTCCCGGGCCATCTCCGACCTGGGGATCTACCCGGCGGTCGACCCGCTCGACTCGACGTCGCGCATCCTCGACGCCCGCTATCTGGGGCAGGATCACTACGATGTGGCGCGTGAGGTGCAGCGCATCCTGCAGCGTTACAAGGACCTTCAGGACATCATCGCCATTCTCGGTATCGACGAGTTGTCCGAAGAGGACAAGATTCTGGTCAACCGGGCACGGCGCATCCAGCGATTCCTGTCGCAGCCGTTCTTCGTCGCCGAGCAGTTCACCGGAATCCCCGGTAAGTTCGTCCCGCTCGAAGAGACGATCAAGTCTTTCAAGAAGCTGACCGAAGGTGACTACGATCATCTCCCGGAGCAGGCTTTCTTCATGTGCGGTGGGATCGAGGAGGCGGAGAAGAAGGCGAAGGAACTCTAGCCAAACGGCCGGATTCACCAACTGCAGGGCCCTTGGGATCCGTGCGGTCCAGGGCCGACGACAGCGGGAAGGACGGCAGCGCGATGCCGATGCAGGTGGCGATCGTCTCGCCGGAGAAGGAAGTGTGGTCGGGGGATGCCGACATGGTCGTCGCACGGACCACGGAAGGTGAGATCGGTGTGCTGACCGGGCATGTGCCGCTGCTCGGGGTCCTTGTCGCCGGCGGTCAGGTGCGGGTCACGACAGGCGAGCGCACGCTGACTGTCGAGGTCGACGGCGGATTCCTGTCAGTGACCAGGCAGGGGGTCAGCATCCTGGCTGAACATGCGGTCCTGGCCGGCACCGAGTAATCCCCTGATGGCGTGAGCGGCGCGAAAAATCATCTTCGCGCCGCAACCAGGCCGCAGCGTCGTCAGCTGTTGGCGCCCGGCTCCCACAGCACGTCCCCGCCGGGATTGGCGACCCGGGAGAGGATGAACAGCAGGTCGGAGAGCCGGTTGAGGTAGCGGGCGGGAAGCGCGCCGGTACGGTCCGGGTCGGCTTCGCGCAGCGCCCAGACGGACCGTTCCGCGCGGCGGGTGACCGTCCGCGCAACGTGTAGCAGCGCGGCACCGGCGGTACCTCCGGGCAGGATGAACGAGGCCAGCTTCGGGAGGTTCTCGTTGAACCGGTCGCAGGCCTCTTCAAGCCGTTCCACATATGCGCCGGTGACCCGCAGCGGTGGGAAGCCCGGCTTTTCCACGACGGGCGTGCACAGATCCGCACCGACGTCGAACAGGTCGTTCTGCACCCGGGCGAGCAACGCCCGGATGTCCTCGGCGAGTCCGCCGAGGGCCAGTGCCACGCCGATGGCGGCGTTGGCCTCGTCCACGTCCGCGTAGGCCGCGAGGCGCGGGTCGGTCTTGCGGACCCGGGACATGTCGCCGAGCGCGGTGGTCCCGTCGTCCCCGGTGCGGGTGTAGATCCGGGTCAGGTGGATGGCCATGGCGGTCACACTATGCCGCGCTCGTTCGGTCGCGCGCTCGTTCGGTCGCGCGCTCGTTCGGTCGCGCGATCACACCATGGCGGGCGGCCCGACTCGACGCACCGGCCGGCCCGCGCTGACGGCCGGGTGCCCAGGCCATAGCATCGAGTCCCGTGGAACGCTTCGTGGTCAGGGGCGGGTCTCGGCTTGTCGGCGAGGTCGATGTCCCGGGGGCGAAGAACTCCGTGCTCAAGCTGATGGCCGCGAGCCTGTTGGCCCATGGTCGGACGACTCTTCGCGCCGTGCCCGACATTCTGGATGTCGCGGTCATGGCCGATATCCTGCGAGCGCTCGGGGCGACCGTCGAGCGGGATCTCGCGGGCGGCTCGCTGTCGATCGACGTGCCGGCCCGGCCCGGTGCGGCGGCCGACAGCGATGTGGTCCGCCGGATCCGGGCGTCCGTCGTCGTGCTGGGTCCGCTGGTCGCCCGCTGCGGCGAAGCCAGGGTGGCCCTGCCCGGCGGGGACGCGATCGGCACCCGCGCTCTGGACATGCACGTCAGCGGTCTGACCAAGCTCGGAGCCATGGTGGATGTCGAGGCGGGCACACTCGTGGCCCGGTCGGCCGGCCGGCTGCAGGGAGCGTCCATCTGGCTGGACTTCCCGAGCGTGGGCGCCACTGAGAACCTGATGATGGCTGGTGTGCTGGCCAAGGGCACGACCGTGATCGACAATGCCGCCCGCGAGCCTGAGATCGCAGATCTCTGCGCGATGCTGACGGCGATGGGTGCGGAGCTTGACGGTGCGGGCACGTCCACGTTGGTGATCGACGGCGTCGACGAACTGCGGCCGACCACGCACTGCACGGTCGCGGACCGGATTGTGGCCGGTACCTTCGCCATCGGCGCGCTGATGACCGGCGGGGACGTGCTGGTCCGGGGTGGGCGTGCCGATCATCTCGACATCGTGCTCGACAAGCTGACCACGGCCGGTGCCGTGGTGGCCGTCCGGCCCGACGGCTTCCGCGTCGTCGCCGACCGGCCGCCGCGGTCGATCGACGTGGTCACCCTGCCGTATCCGGGTTTTCCGACCGATCTCCTGCCGCAGACGATCGCTCTGGAAGCGGTCAGCGAAGGGGTGTCCCTCATCACCGAGAACGTTTTCGAAAGCCGCTTCGTGTTCTGTCGGGAGCTGCTGAAGCTCGGCGCGGAGCTACGCACCGACGGCCATCACGTCATCGTGCGCCGTGCGGACCGCCTGGTCGGCACCCAGGTGGTGGCCTCGGACGTCCGGGCCGGGGCCGGACTGGTGCTGGCTGGCCTGGTGGCTGACGGCATCACAGCGGTCAGTGAGGTCCACCACATCGACCGCGGCTACGGCGGCTTCGTCGAGCAGTTGCGGGCGCTGGGCGCGGACATCCATCGGGAGCCTGCTGAGGCCACGGCGCGGCGGACAGGCTGAACGGTGAGCATGACGCCATGGACCGGCGGCCCACGCCCTATTGCCTGGCGCTCTCAGTACGGCGATCCCGGGGCGGCGTCAGGCCCAGTCTCGCTCGGTGCCCGCGACAACGGCACGCGCCCGCATGGAGTCCTCGGGGAACACCATGACGTGCCAGCCGGGTAGGTGGTGGCGGCGGGTGTTCCCGTCGGCGTTCACCTGAATCGGGCCAGGTGGCGCCGCGCCTGACGTCGACCGTATTCCATGCTGACCGAGAAGCTGGCGCAGCCGGGCGGCCTCGGTGGACGTGCGGAGCGTCGCCACGGGCACCAGCATTCCGAAATCGCCGTGGCTGGTGGCGGTAGCATGGCTACCGCGCGGCCGGTTCGGCGCGAACACCCACCGGCACACCGCCACGAGTACGGCGGTGGCGGCGACGGCAATGGCCGGACCGATCGTGTAGTGCAGGCTGTTCAGTGGCACCGTCACCTCCCTGCTGTCCGAGCCGGCGGGTCGGACGGACTACATCGTCTCAGCGCGGCCGGTTCCGCGCAGGCGTTCATGCGTGGCTCGCGTCGCAGTTCTGGATCGTCGCAGCCCTGGATCGTCGCAGTTCTGGATCGCTGTGCGGTCGAGATTGCTTCCTTCCCTGCGTCCAGCCCGTTCGTCCTGCCTGGGCGGACCGACCCGGCGCCCGGCGCGTCTGCGTCGCCACTCTGCGACTATGGACACTGACGCTGGGGGTGAGCCGCTGTACCTGTGGTTCCCGATGCGGCAGCGGTAGGAACGGAGGTCTGGACAACCAGCTGGCCGAGATTGCGTGATCATGTCTTCTTCGCGCAATGGGAGGCCCCAGGGAAACCTTGCGTCCGGAGTGGGATCCGGCCGTGTCCGACAACCTCTGATCGCCGGGCAGACCCGATCGGTCAGGGCGTGAATCAGGGGGGACGGGAGGCCTGATGGGTGAGAACGTAATGCTTCTTGACGACGGACGTATGGAGATCCAGACGGTACGGTTGACCGGACGGGTCGATGTGCGCACTGTCGGTGATATGCGCATGCGGCTGCATACCGCCATCGACGGCGGCACCGGGCAGCTACGGGTGAACGTGTCCGGCCTGGAGCTGGTCGACCATGCGGGTCTCGGTGTCCTGCTCGGTGGGGCTCGGCGGGCTCGGCGGTCCGGACGGTCGATGCTCCTGGTCGACGTTCCCGCTGCGCTGGGAAAGCTGCTGGCAGCCAACCGCCTCGGGCGTATCCTGCGGTCCGACGATGCGGACCTGCTGCACGTCGGTCACGCCTGATGCGGCTATCCTGCAGGTCCCTGATGCGGCTAACCGGCAGGTCACAGCCTCGCGCTGTGCGCTGACGGCCCGCCGGTCGCTTGTGGTCCCCCGGCTCCATGACGTTGCGATCGGTCGTGGGATGATGGTGCCGGCCGGGGAGGGACATGCTCGACGTCGATGCGCAGCAGTTGAGTCCAACGGACGGTCCGGCTTACCGACAAGGTGGTGACCAGTCCGGTGACCAGCGGCGGACAGCGCTCATCGTGGGCGCGTTCGCGCTGGCGATTGTGGTGGGTGTGGTCATCGGTCTGGTAACCGCGCCCGAGGCCAGGACCACCCCGGCGGCAGTGGCGACGACCGCCGCGCCACCGTCATCCGAGCTGCAACCGGCGCTGGACCCACCCACCTGGGAGAACAACCGCCATCCGGGGACGGCGCACCAGATGCGGGTGCGGGAGTCCGACCGCCGTGCCTTGAGCGCGAGCCTCGCGTACGCCCTGCGGGAAAACGGCGCGGGCACCATGACCACGGCGGACGTCGTCATCCCACCGGGAAAGCTTTTCTACGGTGCCGTGGAAGGTCGCGACAGCACTGTGGACGAGTACTGGGCCGTCGGCCTGGCGCAGGTGGCCGGCGTGACCCCGGCGCCGCCCAACCCGCACGTGTGGCAGCGGATCGCCAACGGCCCCTGGACGCAGCTCGTGTCGGGGCCGGGTGCCTGCGACAGGCTGCCGGCTGTCCTGTTCACCGTGTGGCAGGGGCGTCCGGGTCTTTGCTCGAGCGCGTGACGTTACCTGTCGGTAGGCTCCTGGCCATCAGACGACCCCTCGGGAGGGTGTGGCGATGGCCGACGCGGCGCGGCGGGACCAGCCGGAGCAGGCTCGTCCACAGCGGGACCGGCCGTGGATCATCCGGACCTATGCGGGTCATTCCAACCCGGTGGAAACCAATGCACTGTACCGGCGGAATCTGGCCAAGGGGCAGACCGGGCTCTCGGTCGCGTTCGACCTGCCGACCCAGACCGGCTATGACCCCGACCATGAGCTCGCCCGTGGTGAGGTCGGCAAGGTAGGCGTGCCGATCGCGCATATCGGCGACATGCGCGCGCTGTTCCACGACATTCCGCTGAGCCAGATGAACACGTCGATGACGATCAATGCGACGGCCATGTGGCTGCTCGCGCTGTATCAGGTTGTCGCCGAGGAACAGGGCGCGGACGCGGCGACGCTGGCCGGCACGACTCAGAACGACATCATCAAGGAGTATCTCTCCCGCGGAACGTACGTGTTCCCGCCGGTGCCCTCGCTTCGGCTGATCACGGACGTGGTCGCCTACACCGTGACCGAGATCCCGACGTGGAACCCGATCAACATTTGCAGCTACCACCTGCAGGAGGCCGGTGCCACACCCGTCCAGGAGATCGCCTACTCGATGTGCACGGCCATCGCCGTGCTCGATGCGGTGGTCGCCTCGGGGCAGGTGCCGGCCGAGCGCGTCGGCGAGGTCTGCGCGCGGATGTCGTTCTTCGTCAACGCGGGCGTTCGCTTCGTCGAGGAAATGTGCAAGATGCGGGCGTTCGTGGCGTTGTGGGACGCGCTGCTGCGGACCCGGTACGGGGTCACCGATCCCCGGCACCGGCGGTTCCGCTACGGCGTCCAGGTCAACTCGCTCGGCCTGACCGAGGCGCAGCCGGAGAACAACGTCATCCGGATCGTGCTGGAAGCCCTCGGGGTGACGCTGTCGAAGGATGCCCGCTGCCGGGCTCTGCAGCTGCCGGCGTGGAACGAGGCCCTCGGCCTGCCCAGACCGTGGGACCAGCAGTGGTCCCTGCGCATCCAGCAGATTCTCGCCTACGAGACCGACCTGCTGGAATACCCCGACATCTTCGAAGGCTCGGTCGTCGTCGAACGGCGGGTGGCCGAACTGGTCGAAGCGGCCCAGGGCGAGATCGACCGGGTGCAGGCGATGGGCGGTGCGGTGGCCGCGGTCGAAAGCGGCTACATGAAGTCCCAGCTCGTCGGCTCGCAGGCGAACCGTCGGATGCGCATCGAGTCCGGCGAGGACGTGGTGGTCGGCGTGAACACCTTCACCGCCACCGAGCCGAACCCGCTGCTCGCCGACCTGAGCGCGGCGATCCAGACCGTCGACCCGGCGGTGGAGGCCGCCGCCTGTGTCGATCTCGCCGCCTGGCGGGCCGGGCGCGACGCGCGCGCCGTGGACGAGGCGCTGCGGGGCCTGCGGGACGCGGCCAAGACCGATACGAACCTGATGGCCGCGACGGTGGCCTGCGCCCGGGTCGGGGTGACCACAGGGGAGTGGGCCGGGGTCCTGCGGGATACCTTCGGTGAGTACCGGGCGCCGACCGGGGTGTCCGGCGCTTCGGTGCATGCTGGTGGCGCTGAGCTCGCCGGCGTCCGGGACAGGGTCGCGCAAACCGGGCGGGAGCTGGGGCGTCGGTTGAAGTTCCTCGTCGGTAAGCCCGGCCTGGACGGGCATTCCAACGGCGCCGAACAGATCGCCGTACGCGCCCGCGACGCCGGGTTCGAGGTCGTGTACCAGGGCATCCGGCTGACCCCGGCGCAGATCGTCGCAGCCGCGGTGGAGGAGGACGTGCACGTCGTGGGGCTGTCGGTGCTTTCGGGTTCGCATATGGAGCTGGTGCCGCAGGTCCTCGACGGGATGCGGGCGGCCGGTGTCGGTGACGTGCCTGTCATCGTCGGCGGCATCATCCCGGCGGTGGATGCCGAGCGGCTCAAGGCGCTGGGGGTGGCGGCGGTCTACACACCGAAGGACTACGGTCTCACGGAGATCATGGGCGGGATTGTGGCGGTCGTGCGGGCCGCGAACGGCCTGAGTTGATTGCCCGAGCTGATTGCCCGAGTTGATCGCCTGAGTTGATCGCCTGAGTTGATTGCCCGAGCTGATTGCCTGGGAGCGCGAGCGTGGTGGTGCGGGGTGGCCGGGGGCCGCGTAGCGTCCGGAGGGTGATGGCTGACACGAGCATCCGTCGGGGAGGCTCGGCGGCACCGGGCACCGGGCGGGCCCGACATGACACCGGGTCGCAGAACGACACCGGTCCGGCCGAGCGTCCCGTCTCGCTTCGGGATGCTGTCGCACTGGCCACCCGCGCGCATGCCGGCCAGCTCGACAAGGTCGGCGACGACTACATCGGCCATCCGCTCCGGGTGATGGAAGCGGTCGGTGACGCCGCGCGGCGGGCCGGGGTCGACCCTGACCAGGCCCGGATGGTCGCGGTGCTGCACGACGTCGTCGAGGACACCGATGTCACCCTGGCGACGCTGACCTCCCTCGGTTATCCGTCCGATGTCGTCGCGGCGGTCGACGCACTGAGTCACCGTGATGGAGAGTCGGTGGAGCACTACCTCGCCCGGGTAGCCGACAACCCCCTGTCGGTTGTGGTGAAACGGGCGGACATGGCCGACAACAGCAACCCGGCACGGCTGGCCAGGCTGCCGCGGGATCAGGCGGACCGTTACGCACGGCGCTATTCCAGTCGTATCCGGCTGCTCGACGATCTTGTCGCCCAACATGGAGCCGCCATCCGCACGGTGGACCGGATGCGGACGGTATAGGGACGCGGCAGCACGTGGAGACGGGCAGTCACCGCGACACTCTGCGCGGCCCTTCCGTGGATGTGCCTGCCGAGCGCCTCAACCGAAACTGGAACGAACTGCTCCAGGAGATCCGGGTGGCGCAGGCCGGGGTGCAGATCCTCTTCGCCTTTCTGTTCACCCTCCCGTTCACCCAGCGTTGGACCCAGGTGACCGACTTCCAGCGGGCGCTCTACCTGATCACGCTGTTGACGATCGCCGCCGCGTCCGCGCTGCTGATCGGCCCGGTGGCCTACCACCGGATGGTGTTCCGCCGGGGCGCACGGGCCCAGCTGGTCACCGCTGCCAACACCATGGCGCTGGCTGGATTGATCATGTTGGGAGTGGGGATCAACGCTGCCGTCCTGCTCATCGTCGACGTGGTCATGGGGGTGCTGGCGACCGCACTCATCAGCTCGGCGAGCGTGGCGTTCTTCATCGTGTTGTGGTGGGTTCTGCCTTGGCTCACCCGACCGGATCGACGCGACGGCGGCGGGGCAGGTCGGGATCCCGATCACGGGATGAGCGGGGTCGCCGGATCGACTGACGGCAAGCGGGTGTAGGTAGCGAAGTCGCGGCACGGTAGCGTCTGGGCTGTGCGTCTTGTGATTGCCAGGTGCAGCGTCGACTACGTGGGTCGGCTGACGGCTCATCTGCCGAGCGCGGTCCGACTGCTGCTGGTGAAGGCCGACGGGTCGGTGTCCATCCATGCGGACGGGCGGGCCTACAAGCCGCTGAACTGGATGAGCCCGCCGTGCGTGATCGCCGAGGCGGACGGCGTCTGGCGGGTGACCAACCGAGCGGACGAACAGCTCGTCATCACCCTCGAAGAGATCATGCATGACTCGTCGCACGATCTCGGTGTGGACCCGGGTTTGCGCAAGGACGGCGTGGAGGCGCACCTGCAGGTGCTGCTCGCCGACCGCCCGGATGCCATCCGCGACGGCCTCACCCTCGTCCGCCGGGAGTACGAAACCGGCATCGGGCCGGTCGATCTGCTCTGTCGCGACACCGACGGTGGGAGTGTCGCCGTCGAGGTGAAGCGCAGGGGCGAGATCGACGGCGTCGAGCAGCTGACCCGCTATCTTGCCCGGTTGGAGGCGGACCCGTTCCTGCCGCATCCGGTGCGCGGGATCCTGGTCGCGCAGTCGATCACACCGCAGGCGCGGCTGCTTGCCGCGGACCGCGGTCTGGGCTGTGTCACCGTCGACTATGACGCGTTGCGCGGACTGGCGCCCGCTATCCCGACCCTGTTCTGACCGTTCAGATTCGCCGGCTTGGGCCGCCGGTTGCCATGCCGGCTGCAATGCCCATCAGTAACAACAGACGAACTATAGTTGCGGTTGATGCTGAATGGCTCGACTCTGCGACGGTTCGTGTGTAATACTACGCAACGTGAATTTACCTGTACCGGACAGTGGCCGCTGATCCTTTTTCCGGGTAGCGGCCTGTTCGTCTTCTGATTTCCACCGCGGGTACCTCGATGTGCCCGCGGTGATCTTTTTTCGGTGTTCTGTTCGTGTTGTTGAACTCCGACGACGAGGACGGCGATGGCTGGCCCGCAAATGCAGCAGGTGACGAATACCCGAAAATTATTGATCCGCGCACAGGTGAACCAATCGAGGCCCCTCCCTCCGGGTTGCCGAAGGTACCACCCTCCCAGCGTGTTCCGTGGGGGCCCAACAAAGAGGATCATTCCTCGCGGGTATGGCGGTACGAATGAATTCAATAATCTGATTTCTGTGCTCCACGTCCTACATCAGCAAGAATTCAATTCGGGTGCGGCTCTTCTTGACTCGACTTTCGTTGTTACGTTGCGTTGAGCTCCCACGCCAGGTGGATGGTGTGGATTTCCTCGGGGGTCGGCTGGTCGGGGCGTGTGACCTGATATTTGGCGGCGATCAGTACCCGGCGCAGCTTGCCGATCATGTCGGCGGTGGAGGGGTTGCTCGTGGTGGTGTACCAGGGGGCCTGGTCGCGGTGATCGGTGACGTCGGTGGGGGTGTGACCGACGGTGGCGTACCAGAGCATGGTGAGGGTCTGGCAGGTCAGGCCGAACGGGACGGTGCGCTCGACGGCGTGAGCGAGCCGGTTGCGGGCCTGTCCCACCCCGATGAGCTGCTTCACATTTTCGATCATGACTTCGATCGACCAGCGGGCGGCATACCGGTGAATGATCTCCAGCCGGTCGGGTGAGGGTGTCGGTGGTGACCAGGGCGGTGTCATACCCGCCGCGGGTGTGGCTGGTCTCGCGCAGCAGGATGACGGTGACCGGTTGTGGGCCGAACGTGCCGTACCACAGGCAGCGCACGGTGGCGATGTTCACGGTGGTGGTCTGTCCGTATCGGCTCACCGGCAGCGGGGTGAACGGCAGCTGTGTGGCGAGCGCGGTCAGGCCCGGTAGCCGCGCTCCTTTGGACCGGGGCCGGCCCCTGCGGCTGGTGCGTGGTGGGGCCAGGTCGTACAGGGCGGCATCGACCCGCAGCCGGGTCGTCCAGGTCACCTGGGCGGGTAGGGCACGGAGCTCCTTGCCGGCGTAGGCGGCGTCGGCGACCACGTGCAGGCTGCGGTCGGGGTGCGCCGCGGCCAGCGTGGTGACCATCTGGCGGGCCAGCCGCAGCCGGGAGGGGAGACATGGTGTTCGTCCGGGCGAGGCGGGCGAGTACGGGTAGGCACACCGGCCGGTCGAGCATCGGGAGTCGGACCACGATCTCGACGAGGACCCAGGTGTTCCCGAATCCGACTGTGGTGGGGCCTGTCGCGGAGCCGTCGTGGAACCAGCCGGCCGCCCAGACCTTTTTCCCCGACCGGTGGAACAGAGCGTCATCGACGGCTACCGTCACGGCGCCGGTCGGTACCAGGAGGGTGACCACGAGGCGGGCCAGGGCAAGGCCGAGCTGGTCGGGAGACCAGGCGGCGTGGGAGAAGAACCGGTGGGCCCGATGATGGGGCCACACCCGGGACAGGCCGGCGCCCATGGGCATGCCGCAGACTGTTCGTTTCCGTGTCTGCGCCAGCAGGCCGCACACCAGTGCGGCGAACGTGATGAAACTCGGTGCGGTGAAACACGGCCGTAGGTGGGATAGCAGCACCACCGGCGACGGCGGTACGGTCGAGTCCGGGAGCATCGGCGTCCACTCCTCGTGAGCGGTTTTTTTGGCAGCGTTGATGCTCCCCCCATCTACCTACCGTTGCATGTCCATCCGCCGTCACGGTCACGGATACGACCTGGGTGTGCGCAGAACCTGACATTCGATCATCTGTCGAACGTCAGGCGCCAAACAAATCATGAAAACCGCGAAAGTCCAGATTAGTTTCTCCTGAGTAAAATTGTCGGTCGTGATGTTCTCGTTGCGAGTTCGGTTGGGGTGATATGAAATGCCGATTCCTGTCGATCAACGCCCTTTGAACTCTGCGGAACATGCGCTATTGGAGCGGATCCTGGTGGTAAATTATCCGGGTGTTGCGCAACTTCGCGCACAACTTTGCCGTGTCAGAGTTGTTGCGCTCTGGTCGCGTGGTTCGGTCAGTGTGGATTTTCGTGTTTTTAGCGATGCTCCAAGATCCGATTTAGCGTCGGGGGTTATTCCTGTAGATGCTGCGGTCGTGACGAGCAATGGTCAACTTGTTGGTGAAATCCTCATTTGGGTTGAGATAGGATATTTATCGGCACTTGAGTATGCATGGTATGGTGATGAGATGCCAGCTTCATTGCCTAATCCGGAAAATATTGTAGTGACCGTTCATGAAGCTTGAGCTTCGCGATTTTCCTTGATCCTCGACTTTTGCTGTTACTAAAGGGAATTCAGGCTACCGGAATGCGGTACGTGGCCTGACCTGCGTTGGGTCGGTTGACCGCCGAGTCCGGTTCCGGTGGGGGTGCGGCGGCGGCGTCGCGGACGCTGGGGTATGACCTGGTGGGTCGGGTCGCGTCGGTGAGTCATCCTTTGGGCACCCAGAGCGTCACCTATAACGATCGGGATCTGCCGGTCGGCAGCTCCGGGCCGGCGGGGAGTTCCACGTTCGGTTATGAGGCGTCGGGTCGGATGACCAGTCGCACCGACGGGGCGGGCACCTCGTCGTTCGGGTACAACGCCCGGGATGATCTGACGTCGACGACGGGTGCGGCCACTGGTGGGACCCGGTCGTTGGCCTATGACGACGCCGATCAGTTGACCGCGGTAACCTACGCGTCGGGTGGGGCGGTTCGGTCGTTTGGTTATGACAGTCTGGGCCGGACCACCAGCGACATGGTGACCGGGCCGGGTGGGACGTTGCGGGTGGCGACCTACAGTTACGACGCCAACGACAATCGGCTGACCGAAACGTTGAGTCCGGCCGGGTTGTCGGGGTCGGGGAGTCAGAGCTTCGGCTATGACCGGGCGGATCGGCTGACCAGCTGGACGAGTCCGGCGAACGTCACGACGAGCTACGGCTGGGATGGGGCGGGGAACCGGACGTCGGCGGGTGGGACGGCGGCGACGTTCGATGAGCGCAACCGGCTGCTCGCTGATGGGACGGCGACGTATACCTATACGGCGCGGGGGACGGGGGCGACCCGCACCGCCGGCGGTACTACCGCGACCACCACGTTTGACGGGTTTGATCGGTTGGTGTCGGACAGTACGTCGGGTACGACGACGCACGGCTATGACGGGTGGGATCGGCTCGCGGTCCGTAACAGCACCACGCTGGGTTATGCGGGGGTGGAGAAGGAGCCGGTCGGCGATGGTACGTCGACGTATGCCCGGGATCCGGATGGGGATCTGATCGGCCTGGGCACGCCGGGGGGTAACTGGGTGCCGCTGGCCGACCCGCATGGGGATGTGGTGGCGGCGTTCACCACGAACGGTGCCGGTCTGACCGATCAGAAGGCGTTTGATTCGTTCGGGGTTCCGACGACGGCGGGTAGTGCGAATGTGCGGGTGGGGTTTCAGGGGTCGTGGACGGATCCGACGACGGCGAAGGTCTCGGCGGAGGCGCGTTGGTATACCCCGGGGACGGGTGGGTTTGTTTCTCGGGACAGTGCGGGTCTGCCGTTGACATCCGGGGTGTCTGCGGACCCTGGTTCCCGGGTCTTGTGCCGGCTGAGTTTTCGCCGAATCTGGATGTCGCCGGGGCGGGCGGTGGCGGTTCGTCGCCGGCGATGCCTGCCGGTTCGTCGTCGCATGCCGTTGCCGGGTCGTGTCGAGGACGAGTCGGCCGTCGCAGGTGATGCCACGGCCGCCGGTTCCGCCGTTGCCGCCGCTGCCGCTGGCGGGCAAGCCGTTGGATCTTGAGGACTGTGTGCCGGGGACCTGTGCGGATTCGTTGCCGCGGGGGGACGGGGCGTCCGGGCAGGGCACGAACGGTAGGTGCGCCTTGCCGATGGTTCCGTCGCCGTTGGCGACTCTCTGCCCACCTGCCGAGCCCGCAGCTGATCAGGCTGCGGGTGGCAAGGGCCATCTACCCGGTGACGGTAAGCCTCCCGCCCCGCCCACCTTCCCCGATTCACCCACCAACCCAGACGACGATGACATTGGTAAATACTCGGCCGATCAGCTATATGATGGCGCATAAGCCCCCTATGGAAAGGCTAGAGTTGATGCGGACGGAAATATTATCCGCGGTCAGAGTAACGCTGGTCGCTCGTTTCAGAAACATGCAGATTCTTCTCGTGGGGCGGTGCATTCGAGCGTCTTTTCGAGTCTCGCATCCGACGCGGAACGTGCAATGGTCGGAAATAGGATGGCGATGGATCTACTTCGGAACCCGGAAGCAATTGAAAAGATGAAACCTGCTTCTGGTCACTATGGAGGAAGTTTGCGTGAATTTTAGAATCCAAGTGGATGGAGTTTACGTTGGAGTATGCGAGGCGGAAGATTGACATTTGAAGGGTTTTGACAAGATGGCAGATGTTGTAATCGGTGGTGATAGCTATCGAATCTTCCTATTTATTAGCATTCATGAAGAGGATGAGTATATTGAATGTCGAAATCTGGTGTCGGGGGTTCCGCAGGAAATAGTATGCGAAGTCCGCCTCACGGATACGGGGGCAAGTTTCTTGTTGCCGACATCGAGGGAGATTAACCTGGAGTTGCTGCGTGCTGTTCTTAAATATCTTGATGATCTGGACCGATGAACTGATCGGAAAAGTCGGTCGGAACGTGGGCAGGCTGCGGCCCACCCGGTGCCGTGGCCGCTGATTGGTGACTGTGGGTGAGGTGAGGGCTGGATTAGGCGGCGGGGTTCAGGGTGAGGGTGTCGCCGAAGCGCACTTCCCAAAACTTACTGACATTGAATTCGTAGGGTGACGTCCGGGTCTCGCGGATGTCTCGCGTCTCTTTGGGTGGGCACGGGAGGGCCACCGAGCGGCGGTGGTGGTGGTGTCAAGGGTAGGGCGAGTACGAACGCGGGTCTGTCGTTGAAGCGGTCGATTCCGGCTTTGCCGCTGCCGCAGTTGAAGCAGCAGGCGCCAGCGGGGACGCCGTTGGAGCGTGAGGACTGTGGGCCGGCTGTCTGCGCGGATTCGTTGCGGTCGGGGATGGGGCGTCCGGGCAGGAGACGGATGGTAGCTGTGCCTCGGCGGGGGGCCGGTCACCGCTGGCGACGACTTGTGTGTCGGACGAGCCCGGACCTGATCCGGTGGCGGTAAGCCTCCCGCCCCGCCGACCTTCCCCGACGACGCAGATGGCTATAAT
>NZ_CAUVXL010000234.1:0-49113 GCF_963555915.1 Protofrankia sp. Cas4 | reverse complement strand
AGGGCCAAAGGGTGCGCGACGATTGTCAGATCGCGCGCCCGGAGGCCGCAGGTTCTGGTACTGACCGGCTGGCACTGACCGGCTGTCGGTGGCTGGCATCCTGCCGGTTGTGTGGTTCGCTGCCGGCCTGGTGCGCTGCCGGCCTGGTTCCGCCTGCCGGCCACGTCCCGCCGCCCGACTCGTGATGCGGCGGGGCGTGGCCGGCCACCCTGGGGATCAGGGCCGGTCGTCGTGCTCGTAGGCCAGCCAGAGGGTTGCCAGCGCGGGCACGGTCAGCGTCACGGATGCGGGTTGGCCGTGGTGGGTGGTATCGACGGCGATCACCGCGCCCAGGTTCCCCAGACCGCTGCCCGCATAGTCGGTGGCGTCGGTGTTGAGAACCTCGCGCCAGCGGCCGCTGAACGGTAGGCCGAGTCGGTAGTCACGGTGCGCGACGCCCGCGAAGTTGGTGACGCAGGCCAGCACCGTACCGATCGGCCGGCGCTGGGATGTCGCGTCGCGGTCGGCCCACCGCAGGAAGGAGAACACGTTATCCTCGGCGTCGTTGGCGTCGATCCAGGAGAAGCCGTCGGGAGAGGTGTCCTGTTCCCACAGGGCGGGCGTGGCTCGGTAGGTCCGGTTCAGATCCCGCACCAGCGTGGACACTCCGCGGTGGGGTGGATCGTCGAGGTGCCACCAGTCCAGTGACCGGGCTTCGGACCACTCGGCGTCCTGGCCGAACTCGCCGCCCATGAACAGCACCTGCTTGCCCGGGTGCGCCCACATGTATCCGTAGAGTGCGCGCAGGTTGGCCAGTTGCTGCCAGCGGTCACCGGGCATCTTGCCGACCAGGGAACCCTTCCCGTGCACCACCTCGTCATGGCTGAGCGGAAGGATGAAGTTCTCCGAGTAGGCATACATCATGGAGAACGTGAGCTGATGGTGATGATATGCGCGAAATACCGGCGCCCGCGAGAGATAGTCCAGCGTGTCGTGCATCCAACCCATGTTCCACTTGAAGCCGAAACCCAGGCCGCCGAGATGGGTCGGCCGGGTGACGCCGGGCCATGCCGTCGACTCCTCGGCAATCATGAGTACGCCTGGTACGCGCCGGTAGACCGTCGCGGTGGTCTCCTGCAGGAATGACACGGCTTCCAGGTTTTCCCGGCCACCGTGGATGTTGGGTACCCAGCCACCGTCGGGTCTGGAGTAGTCGAGGTAGAGCATGGACGCGACGGCGTCGACCCGCAGCCCGTCTATGTGGAACTCCTCGAACCAGTACACCGCGTTCGCGACCAGGAAGTTGCGTACCTCGGGCCGGCCGAAGTCGAAGACGTAGGTTCCCCAGTCGGGCTGTTCACCGCGCCGCGGATCGGGATGCTCATACAGCGGCGTGCCGTCGAATCGGCCCAGGGCCCAGATGTCGCGGGGAAAGTGCGCGGGTACCCAGTCGACGATGACGCCGATGCCGGCCTGGTGAAGCTGGTCGACGAGATGGCGAAAGTCATCGGGGTCACCGAACCGTGACGTAGGGGCGTAGTAGGCCGACACCTGGTAGCCCCAGGAGCCGCCGAAGGGATGTTCGGCGACCGGCATCAGCTCGACGTGGGTGAACCCCAGCTCACGCACGTAGTCCACAAGCTCGGTGGCGAGCTCCCGGTAGGACAGCCCCCGGCGCCAGGAGCCCAGATGCACCTCGTAGACCGACATCGGCGCGGCATGCCACGGGGTGTTGCCGCGGCGCTCGAGCCATTCCTGGTCACCCCAGGTGTATTCCGACTCGAAGACGACGCTCGCCGTGGCCGGCGGGATCTCGGTGTGCAGCGCGAGCGGATCGGCCTTCTGCCGCCAGACGCCGTCGAAACCGAGGATCTCGTACTTGTAGCGGCAGCCGCTGCCGATGTCGGGTACGAACAGCTCCCACACGCCCGCGGCACCCAGCGAGCGCATCGGGTAGGCCCGGCCGTCCCAGAAGTCGAAGTCGCCCACCACCCGGACGCCGCGCGCGTTCGGCGCCCACACGGCGAAACCGACACCACTGATGTCGCCGGCCGTGCTCGGGTAGCGTCGCACCCGCGCGCCGAGCGCCCGCCAGAGCTGCTCGTGGCGGCCTTCACCGATGAGATGGCGGTCCATCTCCCCGAGGGTCGGCAGGAACCGGTAGGGATCGTCGACGACGTGCGTCGCGTCGCAGTACCTGACCTCGAGCCGGTAGTCCGGGACCGTACTGGTGGGCAGTGCCACAGCGAACACCCCGCCGCTGTGTAGCCGGGTGCATTCGTGGCGTTCACCACCGGTGAGGACGACGACTCCCACCGCGTCCGGTCGCAGCGCCCGCACGATCGTGTGATCACCGTGGGGATGGGCGCCGAGCACGCTGTGTGGATCGTGATGCGCGCCGCTCACGAGCCGTTCAAGATCGACATCCTCAACGAGCAGGGACGCGGGTGGGCGCTTCTCCTGGTCGGCGCTCGCGCCATGCTCGGCTACCGCGACGCGCCGCGAGCCGGTGCCGGTGGAGTTGCTGTCAGAAAGATCGTGCGGATGATCCCGGCCGGGGCCGCCCACCGCGTCGTCAGATATGATCATGGACAACACGCCATCCTTAGTAAAAAACGATCATCCGCTCGTGGACGTCAGTCGTTCGACCGAACCGAGCGGGATCGGCAGCCACGACGGTCGGTGCCGCGCCTCGTAGACGACTTCGTACACGGCCTTGTCGAGCTCGAAAGCCCGCAGCAGAACCGTGTCCTCACGTGGGTCATACCCGCCGACGCCGGCGTACCCGGCGCAGAAGGCGTCGCGGTTGCGCGTCGCCCATTCCTGCGCGCGGTAGCTCAGCGCCGACTCGCCCTCCCGTTCCAACAACATCGACTGGGCCGCGTAGTCGAACGACCGGAGCATGCCGGCGACGTCACGATGGATGGACTGTAGCGCCGTCCGGTCGGCAACCGGACGCGCTGGTTCCCCCTCGAAGTCGAACAGCACCCACCCCGAGTCGACCCGTAGGACCTGACCAAGATGGTAGTCCCCGTGAATGCGTTGCAGCGTGACCGGATGCCGGCGATGGGCGAGTTCGTCGAACGACTCGCGCAGCCCCGCCTCGAAGGATCGCAGTTCCGGCACGGCCTCGATCGCGGCGTCCAGCCGGCGGTGCATCTGCACCGCTTCCGCTCGCAGGCTCCCGGCGTCACCGACCGCGGTGGGCAGCACGTCCGCGAGCAGGTCGTGCACCTGCGCGGTGGCGGCGCCGAGGCGCTCGGACTCGGCCGCGAAGTCCCCGCCGACCTCGTCGGCATGCAGGTCCACCTCGGCGTAGAGATCGCGGACGCTGGTGAGGGCGAGCCGCCAGCCCTCGGTGCCGCTGCGCATGAACTCCTGCATGAACGCGAAGGTGGTGGTGACTCCGTCGAGGATGCCGTCCAGCCAGGAGACCGGGCGGGCCACATGGACGCTGCCGGCATCGGCGAGCGCACGGGTGATCTCCAGATCCGGGTTGCCGCCGACCCACAGCCGCCGGAAGACCTTCAGGATATAGGCGTCGCCGTAGACGATCGAGGTGTTGGACTGCTCGGCCCCGACCGCGTGGGCGGGCAACGTTTCCAGCTCCTCCAGCGTGTGCGGCACCAGACCGTCGTGGGCCTTGTCGCCCTGAATGAACGCCAGCAGGGCGGCGCTGCCGTCCGGGTCGTGCAGGCCGTCGTACACCAGACCGTCCGCGGCCTTTCCGAGCAGGAAGCTCTCGTGCCCGTAGGGCGCGTCCGGCCGGGTGACCAGCGGCACCTGGTAGTGATCGATCGGTCCGCGATCGGCGTAGCGGACCTCCACGACCAGGTGCCGGAGACGGTCGGACAGGTGCACGTCCCCGATGATGCGCAGGCCGCCCCAGGGCCGTCCCTTGCCCGCGAACCAGCGTTGCCGCGGCAGCCAGGAGGTCAGGAGGTCGACCAGGTCAGAATCATCGCCCACCGTCATCGCCCTCCCGCGCGTCGTCACCCGATTTATCGATCGTAGGCATTGGTTCGTCAGGGGGTGAATTCCCCCGGTCGGGTGAGCGCGAACCAGTAATGTCCGTGACCGGGCAAGGTCAGTAGGTAGGGCAGTTCACCGATCGGCGGGAAGTGCACGCCGCCCAGCAACTCGACCGGAACCAGTCCGACGAACCGCCGTAGATCAAGTTCGACCGGCTGTGCGAAACGCGATAGGTTGGCCACGCACAGTACCCGGTCATCGCCGAATTCTCGCACAAAGGCGAAGACGGACGGATTGGACGCGGGCAGCTCCTCGTATGTGCCGAGGCCGAAGACGGGATGCCTCTTCCGCACCTCGATCATCCGGCGTGTCCAGGAGAGGAAGGACGTCGGCATCCGCTGCTCGGCCTCGACGTTGAGCGCCTGGTAGCCGTATACCGGGTCCATGATCGGCGGCAGGTACAGCCGGGCCGGATCGCCGGTCGAAAAGCCGGCATTGCGGTCCGGTGACCACTGCATCGGAGTTCGGACGCCGTCCCGGTCGCCCAGGTAGATGTTGTCGCCCATCCCGATCTCGTCGCCGTAGTAGATGACCGGCGAGCCGGGCAGCGACAGCAGCAGCGCGGTGAACAGCTCCATCTGGTCACGGCTGTTGTCCAGCAGCGGCGCCAGCCGGCGGCGTATCCCGATGTTCGCCTTCATACGCGGGTCCTTCGCGTACTCGGTGTACATGTAGTCGCGCTCCTCGTCGGTGACCATTTCCAGGGTCAGCTCGTCGTGGTTGCGCAGGAATATTCCCCACTGGCAGTTCGGCGGAATCTCCGGGGTCTGCGCCAGGATCTCCGAGATGGGATAACGGGATTCCCGGCGGACCGCCATGAAGATACGCGGCATCAATGGGAAGTGGAATGCCATGTGACACTCGTCGTCGTTGCCGAAGTACTCGACCACGTCCGAGGGCCACTGGTTCGCCTCGGCAAGAAGGACCCGATCGGCGTACTTCGCGTCCACCTCCTTGCGGATCCGTCGCAGATACTCATGGGTATCGGGCAGGTTCTCGCCGTTGGTCCCCTCCCGCACATAGAGGTAGGGGACCGCGTCCAGGCGGAAGCCGTCGATCCCGAGGTCGAGCCAGAATCGCAGGACCTCGAGCATCGCCTCCTGGACGTCGGGGTTGTCGTAGTTGAGATCAGGCTGGTGGGCGAAGAAACGGTGCCAGTAGTACTGCCCACGCACCGGGTCCCACGTCCAGTTCGACTTCTCCGTGTCGACGAAGATTATCCGTGCGTCCGGGAACTTGTCGTCCGTGTCCGACCACACGTAGAAGTTGCCGAAGGGGCCGTCCGGGTCGGTGCGGGACGCCTGGAACCAGGGGTGCTGGTCGGACGTGTGGTTCATGACCAGGTCCGCGATGATCCGGATGCCGCGCCGGTGAGCCTCGTCCACCAGAGTGACGAAGTCCCCGAGGTCGCCGAACTCCGGCAGGATGCGGAAGTAGTCGGCGATGTCGTAGCCGCCGTCCCGCAACGGTGAGTCGTAGATCGGCAGCAGCCACACGCAGTCGATTCCGAGCCAGCTCAGGTAGTCGAGCTTGCCGGTGACTCCTCGGAGGTCGCCGGTACCGTCACCGTTGGAATCGGCGAAACCACGGATGAGGACCTCGTAGAACACCGCCCGCTTGAACCACAGGGGGTCACGCGACGGCTCCTCGGAGTCGGTGTCGGAAGCCGCGCGGTCAGCGGTCACGCTGTCGGCGCGGGAGTCCTCGGCGCTCATCTTCTGCGCCGGATGGTGAAGACATGGGCCGGTTCCGTCGCCGGATCCAGTCGGACGTAGTTCTCGTGCCCCCACCTGTAGTTCGCCCCGCTGATCTCGTCGTGGATATCGAATGTGTCCCACCACTGCAGGCCGAGGGCGGGCATGTCGAGACGAACCGTCGTCTCCTGGATATTGTGGGAGTCAAGATTGACGACGATCAGAACACGGTCGTCGTCGGGTGCCTGTCCGACTCGCTTGGAGAAGGCCATGATTGCGTCGCCGTCCGCGTGGTGAAAGCGGAGATTGCGTAGCCAGTGCATGGCCGGATGATCTTTTCGTATTCGGTTGAGCGTGGCCAGATAGGGCGCCAGTGAACGTCCCGCGGCTTCGGCACCGGCCCAGTCCCGGGGGCGGAACTGGTATTTCTCGGAGTCGAGGTACTCCTCGCTCCCGACCCGGACGGGAACGTTTTCGAACAGGTCGTACCCCGCGTAGACCCCCCAGGTCGGGGATATCATCGACGCCAGCACCGCACGAATCTTGAATGCGGCGTCGCTGCCGTCCTGGAGATATCCCGGCAGGATGTCGGGAGTGTTGACGAAGAAGTTCGGACGCATGTAGTGCGCGGTCTCCAGCAGTTCCCGCCCGTATGTCTCCAACTCCGCCTTCGTATTGCGCCAGGTGAAGTAGGTGTAGGACTGGGTGAAGCCCACCTTGGCCAGCGCCTGCATCATGTGCGGCCGGGTGAACGCCTCGGACAGGAACAGCACGTCCGGTTCGGTCGACTTCACTTCGGCGATGAGCCACTCCCAGAACTGGACCGGCTTGGTGTGGGGGTTGTCGACCCGGAATATCCGTACACCGTGCGAGGTCCAGTACCTGACCACGCGGAGCACTTCATGATAAAGACCGACCGGGTCGGTGTCGAAGTTCAGCGGGTAGATGTCCTGGTATTTCTTGGGCGGGTTCTCGGCGTAGGCGATGGACCCGTCGCTCTTCACCGTGAACCACTCCGGGTGCAGCTTTGCCCACGGGTGGTCCGGGGCGCACTGCAGGGCGAGGTCGAGAGCGATCTCCATACCGAGCGCCCGGGTCTGGGCGACGAACTCGTCGAAGTCCTCGATCGTGCCCAGGCCCGGGTGGACGGCGTCGTGGCCGCCAGCCTCACTGCCGATCGCCCATGGCGAACCGGGGTCGTCGGGGCCGGGGATCAGAGTGTTGTTCGGACCCTTGCGGTTGATCTCCCCGATCGGATGGATCGGCGGCAGGTAGACCACGTCGAAACCCATCGCGGCGACGGCGGGCAACCGCTGCGCCGCGGTCGCGAAGGTTCCCGAGCGGGGCGGATCCAGACCCGCCCCTTCGGATCGCGGAAAGAACTCATACCAGCTCCCGAACAGCGCGCGGCGACGGTCGACCCAGATCCGGTAGAACGGCGAACGGGTGATGAGCTCCCGCAGCGGGAACCGGTTGAGCAGGGCGACCACCGCCGGGTCGCGTGCCGCGGCTATCCGGCCGTGTGGGTCTGTGAGGGTGTCATCGCGTAACGCGTCGACGGCCCGCTGGATGTCGGCACGGCGGCTTTCCGGGACCCCCGGTAGCGCGCGGAGCAACAGCCGGGCCCCGTCTTCGAAGTCGACCGCCAGTTCGTCCAGGCTCTGGCCGGCCGCTGTTTTGATCTCAACGGCGTGCAGCCAGGTTGCCACCGGGTCGGCCCATGCCTCGATGCGAAAGCCCCACAGGCCCTCCGAATCGGTGCGTACCTCGGCCTGGTACCGGTCGGTCCCCACGTCGACCGGCTGCATCCGTGTGAACGGCGTGCCGCGGCCATCCGGACCTGACAGCGCCACATTGGCACCGATCAGATCATGGCCATCCCGAAACACCGTCGCGGTGACGGTGAGGATCTCACCCTCTACCGCCCGCGACGGCCACTGTCCACATGATACGGCGGGGCTGATGTCAGAGATGACAACCCGGCCTATTGAGCGTCCGATCATCGCCGCGACCTTATCGAGGGGAACCACTCCTTGATAATCCGCCTCTGCTGTACCAGTCGGAGGCGCCCCAACGTGAACAGCGTGGGACCACCGGGTGGGGTTGTGTTGGTGATACGGAGGCGGTCCGCCGGGCGGGGAGGATGTCGGCATCGGATCGAAGTCTCCACGTTGATGCGCGTTCCGGGTAGGTCAGTTGCCATGGGTGGACCGGCCCACCGTCGGTATCGGCTGGGGATACCCATGCCGGCCACGCTCACGCGTGGGTGGGCCGTTGCTGCCCCGGGGACTACGGCCTCCGGGCGCGCGATCTGACGATCGTCGCGCGCCCTTTGGCCCGTTGCTGCCCCGGGGAACCCCCGCGTGGCCCCGTTCGTCCCGCTGGAGGCAGACCCCGGTGACCCCATGTCGCCGTGGGTATGCATGATCGAGTCCAGTAAGCTGCGTCGCGCTCGGTGCGGGGGGCGGCCAGGGCCCCGAAACACCCGGGATACAAGACCAGCCCCGATCGCAAGGACAGCAGGAGGAGTAGTGGGAGTCAGCCTCAGCAAGGGCGGAAACGTTTCGCTGACCAAGGAGGCGCCGGGCCTCGCCAACATCGTCGTCGGCCTCGGATGGGATGCGCGGAGCACCACCGGCGCAGATTTCGATCTTGATGCGAGTGCGATCGCGTGCAGGGCCGACGGCAGGGTGCTCTCCGACGGCCATTTCGTCTTCTTCAACAACCTCAAGAGCCCGGACAGCGCCATCGAGCACCAGGGCGACAACCTGACCGGTGAGGGAGAAGGCGACGACGAAGCGATAAACGTGAATCTCGTCAGCTTGCCAGCAGAGATCGACAAGGTCGTGTTCCCGGTTTCGATCTACGATGCGGAGTCACGCCAGCAGAACTTCGGCCAGGTACGCAACGCGTTCATCAGGATCGTGAACGGTGCGGGGGGCGCCGAGATCGCACGTTACGATCTCACCGAGGACGCCTCCACCGAGACTGCCATGGTCTTCGGTGAAGTTTACCGGCACGGTTCGGAGTGGAAGTTTCGGGCGGTCGGTCAGGGCTACGCCACCGGTCTTGCCGGCATCGCCCGGGACTACGGCGTCAACGTCTGATCGCCATCTCCCCCACGCCCGTTGCCGGTGTGGCGCACGTCCGCAACGGTCCGGGTGTGACGGGGGTGCTGGTTTGGGCGGTTACGATGCCCGGGACCCGGCGCTCGGCCGGCCGGGTAGGTCAACGTGCGGGCGACCATGGCGCAGGGTAGACGGCGCACGGTAGAGGGCGAGGCGGCAGGGTAGAGGGCGAAGCGGGATGGCGAAGGTATCCCGCCCGGCGCCCGTCACGGGGGACCCGTCAGAACATCTCGTGATCGGACGGGTCCCCCGGGACCCCGGTGGCCGCGTCATCGCCGGCCCCGACGATTCCCGGTGGACCGCTACGTAGACCTGCGGTTGACGTGCTGCCTCGATGCTCCGGACCGGGGTCGGGGCGCGGTGGTGCCCCCGGCGCCGCGCCCCGACCCCGGTCCGGGGGAGGTACCTGTTCCTCGTGCAAGTCTTGCGCATTTTTGGTTGGTCACTGGCCGTCACCGTCGTAGGTATCGCAGTGGCGGGAGTGATCGGGGGTCCTCAGACCGCCGCTCTCGTCGCCATCCTCGCGGTCCTTGAGATAAGCCTGTCGTTCGACAATGCGGTGATCAACGCGACCATCCTGGGTCGGATGAACGAGTTCTGGCAGAAGATCTTCTTGACGGTGGGCGTCCTGATCGCGGTCTTCGGCATGCGGCTGTTGTTCCCGATCGTCATCGTCGCCGTCACCGCCCATCTGGGGCCGCTGGAGGTCTTCGACCTTGCGCTGAACAACCCGGACGAGTATGCGGCGCGGCTGGCCGACGCCCATCCCTCGATCGCAGCCTTCGGCGGGATCTTCCTCTTCATGATTTTTCTGGACTTCATGTTCGATCCCGAGCGCGACATCCAGTGGCTGCGCTGGCTCGAGGAACCGCTGCGTAAGGCCGGCCGCCTCGACGTGCTGTCGGTCGTGGTCGGGCTGGTCGCGCTGCTGGTCGTGGCGGAGGTGTTCTCCGATGACCACACCCAGCAGGTGCTGAGCGCCGGCGTCGCGGGCCTTGCGACCTACCTGGGTGTACGTGGCCTCGGGGAGTTCTTCGAGGCGCGTGGCGTCGGTGCGGACACCGAGGAGGACGGCGCGGAATCCGACGGGGTCGGAGCCGGGGCCGGGTCAACCGGCGGTGCGAACGCGGTGGTGCTGGCCGCAGGGAAAGCCGCGTTCTTCCTCTTCCTCTATCTGGAGGTGCTCGACGCCTCGTTCTCCTTCGACGGTGTGGTGGGCGCCTTCGCGATCACTCAGAAGATCTTCGTCATCGCGGCTGGCCTTGGTATTGGCGCGATGTACATCCGGTCGCTCACCGTGTATCTGGTTCGCCGGGGAACCCTGCAGGAGTATGTGTACCTGGAGCATGGTGCCCACTACGCCATCGGCGCCCTGGCGGTGATTCTTGCCATCAGCATCGAGACCGAAGTTCCCGAGATCATCACCGGTCTTGTCGGTGTCGGGTTCATCGCCGTCGCGTTGGTGACCTCCATCCGCAACCGCGACCGGCAGCGGGCTGCCGGTGCAGGGGGGCAGGACGGCGATCCCGACGCTCGGTCCGGCGAGGTGGTGGTGGCCCGTTCCTAGGCTGTTCCCGCGACGCCACGCCGCTGTCGCCGGGCGCTCTAAGCTCATATCACGACCACCGCAAGGGAGCGGATCATGCCTATTGACTACACCAAGCGGTCCGGCGGCCAGGATTCCAACCCGGCGCCGGTGTCACTGAGCAAGGTCACTTTGACCAAGAATGCACCTTCGGTGTCTCTGAGCAAGCAGGGCGGCGGCGGTCGGCTACACGTCAACCTCAATTGGACGGCCCAGAGTGCCCCGGGCTCGGCCGGCGGCCCGGGCGGATTCCTCAAGCGTGTTCTCGGCGGTGCCTCCGACGGGGTCGACCTCGACCTGGCGTGCCTCTACGAGCTCACCGACGGCCGCAAGGGTGTCGTCCAGGCGCTGGGTAACACCTTCGGGTCTCTTGAGGCGCCGCCGTACGTCCAGCTCGATGCCGACGACCGGACCGGCGCGTCCGTCGGCGGGGAGAACCTGTTCGTCAACCTCGCCCATGTCCGGGAGATCCGCCGGTTGCTGATTTTTGCTTTCATCTATGCCGGCGCCCCCAACTTCGACCAGGCGAACGCCGTGGTGACGTTGACGCCGGCGCGCGGCGCGCCGATCGAGGTACGGCTGGACGAGAGTGCCGGCAACGCCCGGATGTGCGCTATCGCCCAGTTGACCAACTCCAGCGGTGACGACCTCGTGGTGAACAGGGAGGTCCGCTATGTCGCTGGTCATCAGGATCTTGATCGAACCTATGGATGGGGTCTGAACTGGACGCCGGGACGCAAGTAGGCGGCGGAACACGATCATGAATCGCCCTGTGTCGTCACCTTTCGGGGATGACGGTCGTTATTCGATGTTCCGGCCGCGCCAGGAGCCGGTGCCCGACGCGCCGCGCTGGTACCCGCCGGATCCGCCGCCGGCAGACCTCGGTCGGCCGCCGACCGCCGGGACCGCCGGCATGGACGGGACCGCCGGCATGGACGACGAGGTTGTGGAGGCTGTTGTTGTAGAGGACGCGCCGGCGGAGGACTCGCTCGACGTGGATGCCCATCCCCTCGGGGACGCCACCCTGGGGGACGTGGATGTGGCTGTCGCTGTGGACCTCCCCTGGCGCGATGACCGGGTCGGCCCGTTCGCAGCCGTGGCGACGGGGCCGACCGACGAGGAAGCTGAGGCCGACGAGGCCGACGAGGCTGGCAATGCCGACGAACCCGACGAGGCTGGTGAGGTTGAGGATCTGGCCGGGCCGCGATGGTTGGATGATCATGGTGACGGAGAGGTTCGCGACGACCCAGCCACCGAGGTCGATCTTCCGTCGGCCGCGGCAGGGGCGGCTGGCGCCGACACTGCGAACCTTGGCGCCCTCGCCGACCTCACCGCCGCGAGCGCCGCGGCGGCCCTGCGGTTGGACGAACTCCACCAGCGGGCCGAGGAGCTGATCAGGCTCCGGCGCCACGACGCCGACCTGGTGGACCGCCTGCACGCCGAGAACACCCGGCTTCGGGCCGGCGAACTGACCGAGGCGATGGCACCGTTGCTGCGGGGACTCATGCGCCTGCACGACCAGATGACCAGTCTCGGCGCGGACGACGGCCAGAGCGTCCCAGGCATCCTGCGTAAGCAGTTGCTGCAGGTGCTGGACGTCGCGGCGGACGTCCGTCCGTATACCGCGGTGGTGGGGATGCCCTTCGACCCGGTCCGGCACGTCGGCATGCGCCGGGTCGGCACTGACGACCCCGGCCGTGACCGGACGATCGCCCGCACACTCAAGCCCGGATTCGTCCGCGGTGAGTCGACCGTGGTGCGTCCAGCCGAGGTGGAGGTTTTTCGGGCACACTGAAACCGGCGGCGGTTTGTTGGAGGGACCTTCATGGCGCGAACAAAGGTGTTCGGCATCGACCTGGGAACGACGTACTCGTGCATCGCCCAGGTGGACGAGTACGGACGTCCCGACGTGATTCGCAATATCGAGTCGCAGCCGACCACACCATCGGTGGTGCTGTTCGACGAGTCCGCGGGCGGCGGTGTGACGTTTGTCGTCGGCACCCAGGCGAAGCGGCAGTCCCGGATCCGCCCGGATGACGTGGCGAGCCTGGTCAAGCGGCACATGGGCGAGGCGGACTGGCGATTTGTCGTGCACGGTGAGGAGTACAGCGCGCCTGCCGTGTCAAGCCTCGTGCTCAAGTCTCTCGCCGCCGACGCGCAGCGGGCGACCGGCGCCCCGGTGACGGACGTGGTCATCACCGTCCCGGCCTATTTCGGCGACGAGGAGCGCAAGGCGACGAAGCTGGCCGGCGCGCTCGCCGGGCTGAACGTGTTGGACATCATCAACGAGCCCACAGCCGCCGCCTTCGCGTACGGGTTCGCCCAGGACGGCGCGGCGGAGACGACCGTGCTCGTCTACGACCTGGGCGGAGGCACCTTCGACACCACGGTCATCCGGCTGTCGAAGAACGCGATCACAGTTGTGGCCACTGACGGTGACCACGAGCTTGGCGGCGCTGACTGGGATGCGGAGCTGGTGCGCTTCTTGGCCCAGAAGTTCACCGAGGCGCAGCCCGACGCCGGTGATCCGCTCGACGACGTCTACGACGAGCAGGAGCTGCTGACCTCGGCGGAGGACGCCAAGTTGGCGCTGTCCGGTCGCGACAGCGTCGATGTCCTGGTGGTTCACGGCGGCCGGCGGACAAACGTGACCGTGACCCGGGCGGACTTCGAGGAGATCACCGCCGCCCTGCTACAGCGCACCCTTGACCTCACCGGGTCGGTGCTCGCCCGGGCTCGGGAGCGTGGCGTCGACCAGGTGGACGTCTGCCTGCTTGTCGGCGGTATGAGCAAGAGCCCGGCGGTTGCCCGCAGGATCGCCGAGCGCTTCGGTCTGTCTCCACGCCTCCTGGACCCCGATCTCGCCGTGGCCAAGGGCGCCGCGGTCTTCGGGCAGAAGAAGGAACTGGAACGGTACGTCCTCGACGATCTGGTTGCCCAGGGCAAGCTCGCGGCCGGTGCGACTCTGGATGCCGCGGCGCCGGCCGACGTCGCGCGCTCCGTGTCGGGCGCGGCGGGAGATTTCGGGTTGGCCACCACCGCGGTGGTCGATCTGGTCAAGACGAAGGTCACCAACGTGACGTCCCGCGGCTTCGGGATCTTCGCCGAGGACAGGGGCAAAACGATCGCGGCCTTTCTGGCGCATCGCAACGATCCGCTGCCGATTGAGATCACCCAGACCTTTTACACCATCTCCGACAACCAGACGGACGTCGACATCCGTGTGTTCGAGCAGGGGACGAGCGCTGAGTCGACCATCCCGCAGGACAACAAAGTGATCGTCGAAGGTGCCATCGCGGGGATTCCCGGCGGACATCCCCGCGGCACACCGGTGGATGTCACCTTTCTCATGCGGTCGGACCAGACGATCGTCGTCACCGCCACGCATCCGGGCGCGACCGGGCCGCTCGTCCTGCAGATCACCGCGGGTGTGGGCAGCGAAGCGATGCGGGATGAGGAGACACGGAAGATCACCCTGCTCAAACAGCGGGACTGACGTCGCCGTGGCGGTCGCAGGCATCAGCGTGCCCGACGTTGTCCAGCACATGACGTTGTCTGTTACATAACGTTGTCTGTTACCGGACACTGTCCGGTGCATATGGTGAATGCCGAGGCCGGGGCCATGTCCGGGTGCCGCCTTCATACGCTCTGTGATGGGGATGCTGGCGGCGGGGACGAAGGTGGGGCGGTGAGCGCGGCGTTCGACGGCAGCAGCTACCGGCAGCGGGTGTTGGCCGAGCTGCAACGCCGATCCCCGCTTGACTGTGATGACCCGTTTTTCGTCGCCGCGCTGGACCCGGCTGCCACGTACACCGACGCGGAGGTGCGCGCGCACCTGGCCCGCGTCGTGGCCTTTCTGCAGCGGCAACGGAACGCTGCACGCTACGCGACCCTGGCCGCGGCCCTTATCCGCAGGCGGGCCGAGTGGGAGGCGCCGCTGCTGGACCCGCATACCCGCGAACAGGTCCGGGTACGAGTGCTGGCCGCGCGTCGCAGTGGGGACGCCGACCGGTTGGCCAAGGTGGCCCGCAACCTCGCGACCGTGCGTGAGCGTTTCGGCGGAATTCCCCGGTCCCGCGTTGCGGGTCTGCGTCGGTTGGCGTCGGCTGACGGGGTGACCACCGAGCAGTTCGACGCGACCCTCGCGGGCGAGAAGGTGATCGAGGACGGCTCCGGTGAGGATGTCGAGCCGCTCGCGCCGGGGCTGCGGCGCCAGATCCGTGACGGCCTCACCGAGCTGCGGCAGCTTCGCGAGGGGGATCGGGTTGGTACCGCCTCCCTGTGGGCTCTGCTGGGTATCCCGGCGGACTCCGCGCCGGCGCGGATCCAGGCCGCACACGAGATCCTTGTCGAGCGCAACCAGCGGCGTCCGCATGACCGCGAGAAGACGGTGACCGCTGATCTGCTCGCGCAGGTGCGCACCAGACTCCTCGACGGTGATCCGGCCGCCTATACCGCCGGGCTGGTCGCAGACGCCCGCGATGAGATCCGGCCGAAGGTCGAGGAGCACGTCGTGCTCGACGGTGAGCTCGGACCGGGCGCCTTTGAGGGGTTGGTCCGCGAGGTCCTCGCGGCCGGGCGAGGACTGTCAGCGGCACAGGCGAAGGCGGTGTTGCTCGACATCGCCCGGGATCTGGGTGCGGCGATGACGACCGGAGCGGTCGTCGACTACGTTGTATGCCCACGCTGTGGCCGTCCGGAGCCGGTTGACGGTTCGCGCGTCTGCCGATATTGCGATACCGAGCTCTACATCCCGTGTCCGTCGTGTGGCCGCGCGACGGAGGCCGCCGCGGCGGCGTGCCAGTTCTGCGGGCAGAGCCTGCGCCAGGCTCGGGAAGCCGGCGACGCCCTGACCGCGATCCGCCGCGAGCTGGAAGACGGCCATCCCAGGCATGCCGCCGAGCTGCTGGCCCGGGCGCGTCCGGTGCTGGGCGCGGTCGGTGGGTCGGCGGCCCGCGCTGCTGATGATCTCGGCGTGCGGGTGCAGGCGGCGCTGGCCGCCGCGGACGCCGGCTGGCGGGCACTGGTCGAGCACCGCGAGGCCCGGTGCGACGACGCCGCCACCGCCGGGGCCCGTTGGCTCGTCGCCCAGGCGTTCGACGTACCCGGTCCGGACGGACGCTCGCCCGAGGAGGTGCTGGCCGAGCTCACCGCTCACCAGGACGTCATCCGTCGCCGGGTTGCCGCGGCGGCGGCGCTTGCGCCAGCCGACCAGGAGAATGCGCTGGCCGCGGTGCTCGCGACCGTGGCGGACAACCGGGAGGCGCTGGCGGCATTGGCCGCGCTGCCACTCCCGCCGCCGACGGATCTGACCGCGAGCAACGAAGAAGGTGCCGTGGTGCTGCGGTGGCGGCCATCCCCCTCGGCGCTCGGTCCGGTGTCCTACCGGGTGGTCAGGCTGGTGGGGGCCGGCATGGGGGAGGCGGGCGGCCAGCAGGGAACACCACCGGTCGAGCGCAGCCTGGGTACGACTCGGTCCACCGAGTTGTCCGATGCCGGGGTTCCGGCCGGGGTGCTGGTCCGGCACGAGGTGACGGCGGTCGTGGGCAGCCGGCGCTCGGTAGGGGTGCGCACACCCGGCCTCGTGGTCGTGCGGGACGTCATAGCCCTGCGTGCGGAGCAGCTCGGTGCCGGGGTGAGGCTGTCCTGGCGGCTGGATGGCCCGGTGGACGCGGTGACGATCGATCGGACCGTGGACGAGTCATCGCCAGTACAGGTTCCGATGCGTCGGATCAGGGCGAACGCCGGTCAGTACCTCGACACGGCCGTCCAGCCCGGTGTCACCTACCGTTATCAGGTTTATGTCGAGTTCCAGGATGTGGACGGACACCCGGCCAGAACCGCTGGTTCGGGGATTGCGGTTACGGTGACGCCGCGCCCACGAGCCGTACGCGATCTGGCGGTCACCACTGTCGCCGGGCGTACCGTGCTGCGCTGGAGCGCCATGCCAGCCACTCATGTGCAGATCTACGCCGTGCCCGTACCCGTGTCGGACGCCGGGCCGCCGCATGCGGCTGGAGTCGAGGACACCGAGATCGACCTGGAGAAGATCGCCGAACGGGCCCGGCTGGTCGGGTCGAGCCGGAGCGGCCACCTGGTGGACCCACTGGCTGCCGGTGAGTTGGACTATCTTCCGGTAACTGTGTGTGACGGTCGGGCGGTGGTCGGCGCCGGTGTGCGGCATCTGGTGGTCGAAGGCATCCGGGATCTGCGCGCGGACGATCGCGGTGAGGAGATCGTGCTGTCCTTCCACATGCCGCCGGGGATCACGCAGGCGCGCGTCCTGTGGCGCCGCGACCAGCTCCCGACCGGGCCGGACGACCCGGACGCGTTCCGGGCAAAGGTCACCAATACCAGCCTGGAAATCAAGGGCGGCTGGCATCTGGCCGCGCCGCGGGACGGTTCGGCCTACTTCGTCGCCTGCTACCCGCTGGTGCGCACGGGTGGGACGTTGCGCGCTGTCGGCCCGGGCACGGCGATGGTGGCCCGCTCGGCGGCATCGCCGGATGCGGACGATGACCTCGATGACCTGAATCAACCGGAACACCATGAGCACCACGATCGGGAACGGACGGTCACCTACACGCTGGCCCGGTCCGGCTGGCGTCGCCGTACGTTGCGCGTACACGTGCGCGCGGACGGGCCGTTGCCGGCGATGGTGCTTGTCGCGCGGCCGGGGACGACTCCGCCACAGGCGAGCGACGACGGACATCCGCTCGCACGAGTGTCGGCGTCGCCACCAACACCGCAGCGCACCCTCGAGGTTTCCCTCGAAGGTGCCGAGCTTCCCTGGGGGGTACGACTGTTCCCGGGCTCGCCGGCGAGCCCGGGTGCACCGGTTGGTGGGGTGCCCGGTGCGGTGATTGTCCGCCATCCACCGGATGATTCCCTCATAATCCGCTAACCCGACCGAAAGGCTCCTCGCGAGGATGGCGTCCATGTTCGGCCGCCGGCGCTCCTGCCGGGTCGCGCTCGGGTCGCGGGTGGTGGTCGCAGGCGTGCTGTTTCTCGGCGTCGCCCTCGCCGCCGGGCTCGTTGCGGTCGGATTGAACCTCCGTGGAAGCCGTCCGGCAGGGATGGCTCTGACCCTGGTCGACACCGACATCGTGCTGGTGCGTGGGCACGGTTTCCCGGCCGGTGCCGAGATCACCGTCGACCTTGTCGGGGGTGATCTCACTACCACGGCACCGGCCCGGGCGGACCCGGACGGGCGCTTTCTGCTTCGCTTCACCCTACCCATGGATTTTACCGGCACTGTGTCGGTGACGGCGAGATCGGGCGCTATCACGGCCCGCGGTTCGCTACCGGTCACCGTCTGGGATACCCGGGGAAAACTGTCGGGCCTGCCCTGGCTGTCCGGAGTACATCTGGCCAACGATCTGCCGCCCTATCTGGCCTTTGGCGCATGGCGGGGCCGACCGATCGACGTGGCCCTGGTTTTCACGATTCGCGACCAGGGCTGGGGTCCGATATCCGAGCCCAGCTGGCCGCTGGACGATTTCGCACCGTTCCCGGGAAAACTGGTCATCAGTCAGCCGCCGTTCCCGCAGGGGCAGGGCGGCAACGCCGAGTGTGCCCGTGGTGCCTATGACGAGCACTGGCGGAGGTTCGGCGCCTTTCTCGTGCGCAAAAACCGGGCTGACTCCATCGTGCGGATCGGTTGGGAGTTCAACGGCACGTACATGTACTGGCACGCGGATGCGAGCGCGAGGAATTTCACGGAGTGTTTCCGCAGGATCGCCACGGCCATCCGCTCCACGGATCCGAAGGTCAAGATTGACTGGACGTTCAACGCCCACGATTCCCCGGTGCCGTCGAGCGGGAATCCATGGGATGCCTACCCCGGCGACGAATACGTCGACATCGTCGGCATCGATGCCTACGATCACTACCCGCCGTCGTTGAACGAGGCTAGGTGGACGCGGCAGTGCAACAGTGTCAACGGGCTCTGTCACCTCATTCGGTACGCCCGTGAGCACGGTCGGAAGGTCGGTGTGGGTGAGTGGGGTGTGACGTCTTGTGGTGGCGATGGCGGCGGAGATAATCCTTTCTATATCCGGAAGATGTATGACACGTTCGTCGCGAACGCCGACGCGATGGGTTACGAAAGTTACTTTCACGACTCGGCGCCGGACAATGTGTGTTCGACGATCATGAATGGGGGTCAGAACGCTCGGTCGGCCGCCGAGTACAAGCGGTTGTTCGGCGGGTCGTGACCGGCTCGGCCGGGCGGCGCGGTCGGCCGGCCGGGGTGACAGGCGGTTGTCCGCTGGATGACAGCGGTCGGGAAGTTGCCGGACCGGATTCCACGCCGCCGGTGGTCGATGTACCGTCTGGCAGGCCTGACGCCTAGCAATGGACGACGGATAGGCCAAAGGGCGTGCGATCATGGTTTTTCGCACGCCCGGAGGCCGCACGTAGCTGAGATAGGCCAAAGGGTGTGCGATCATGGTTTTTCTCGCACGCCCGGAGGCCCCAACTAGCACAGGGGGTTTGCTGGGTGCGTCACTTCGGTTTTCTGGACGCGGACCGGACGGACGCGCTGTTTCACCGTCCGCCCGAAGAGATCCTCCCGGACGGGGACCGTCGGCTTGTGGCGACGGCCCTGGGTGCCACCCTTTACGCCCCGGGTACGCGGCCGACGCTTGCCGCGGACGTGCGCCGTCAGGTCGCCGCCGGGGTGACGTCGATGGTGCTCTGTCTTGAGGACGCCATCGCCGACCACGAGGTTGCTGCGGCAGAGGCGAATGTGATTGCCACGCTTCGTGACCTGGGTGAGAGCCCACCGACTGCTGGCGGCGGACCCCCGTTGTTGTTCATCCGGGTCCGTGACACCGCCCAGATACCATTGCTGGCCGCACGGCTTGATTCCACCGCGGCGGAGATGTTCGCCGGCTTTGTCCTGCCGAAGTTCGGCCCCGGGAACGGAGCGCCGGCGTTGGCGGCTGTTCTGCGTGCCTCGGAGCGCCTGGGCCGGATTCTCTGGGCGATGCCTGTGCTGGAAAGCCCTGAGGTCATCTTCAGGGAGACCCGAGCCGGGGCGTTGTCGGGAGTCCGGGAGCTCGTCGACAAACATTCCGACGTTGTGCTGGCGGTCCGCCTGGGTGCTACTGATCTTTGTGGTTTGTTCGGGTTGCGACGGAACCGGGATCTGACGATCTATGACATCGCGGTGGTCCGCGACTGCATCGCCGACATCGTCAACGTGTGTGCCCGCGGCGGCGATCATGTGGTGAGCGGCCCGGTATGGGAATATTTCGCCCAGCCCGAGCGTCTGTTCGTCAGTTCCCTGCGGGTCACCCCGTTCCAGGAGGCTGATCTGATCGACGACAGCGAGGACGGTGCCCGGATGCGGTTACGTCTTGTCTCCGCCGATCTTGACCGGCTCATCCGCGAGGTGGTTCTCGACAAGGCGAACGGATTGCTGGGCAAGACGGTGATCCATCCCAGTCACGTTCCTGCTGTGCACGCTCTGCATGTTGCCAGCCATGAGGAGTATGTGGACGCCATGGCGATTCTCGCGGAGGATGCCGGCGGGGTACGGCCCAGTTGGTATGCGAACAAGATGAACGAGCTGGGACCGCACCGGACCTGGGCCGAAGCGGTACTGCGGCGGGCTCGGGCCTTCGGTGTCCTGCGGGAAGGCCACACATTCGTCGATGTTCTGGCCGCAACCGGGGCGTCATGAGGCCCGGATAACGTACGGCTCGTGCATGGATTGTGCCCGGGTGACAACGGCGGTGAAGGCGGAGGTCGTGTGAGCCTGGCGGGCTACAGCGGGCACTGTTCGGACGGCATGAACTGGTTGTGGGACGAACTGGGGCTTGACATCAGGATCAGATCCGACGTGGTGGGTAAGGGTCTGCACGGGTTGGTCGGGCTCGCGTTGCGGCGCAACCCGCTGCGGGCGCACCTGCTGGTCAGTCGGGTTCTCGGCAAACATCTCCCGGTGCGTCCGCGGGAATCGCTCGCGGCTGGTCGCCTACTGGCGGCACAGGCATGCGATGGTTTCCCCGGCGCAGGGGGCGAGCCGATGACGCCGGGGCCGCTGGTGGTCGGATACTGCGAGACTGCCACGTCGCTGGGCCATACGGTGGCGGACGGTATTGCTGGGTGTGACTATCTGCATACGACCCGTCGAGTGGTCCCCGGTGTCACCCCCCTGCTTGACTTCGACGAGGCGCATTCCCACGCCACGTTCCACTGGCTCATGCCGACCGATCCCGAGTTGGTACGGGCACCGCGTCCGCTGATCCTGGTGGACGATGAGCTCTCGACCGGCCGGACCGCGCTGGGAACGATCAAGGCGTTGCACGCCTTCGCGGCGCGGCCGTCCTACACCGTGGCGACGCTCTTCGACGCCCGGCCAGCGGAGTCCCGCCGTGCGTTCAACGAGCTTGCGGACCGTCTCGGCGTTTCTGTGCGGGTGGTATCGCTGTTGGCCGGGGAGCTGGTGCTGCCGCCCGATGTGGCCGTGCGGGCGCAGCGGCTGCGGGCCCGCCACGGGGACGGCGGCCTCGGTGCTGATCCGCCGGACGTGCCCACCTGGCGTCATCCCGTCCGTTTCGTGCGGCCCGACTGGCCGGCCGAACTTCCCGACGGTGCGCGCCATGGCTGGTCGCAGGCGGACGGGGCCCTGCTCGACAGGGCCATCCCGTTGGTCGCCGGTGAGATTGCCACAGTGTTGACCAATGCGTCTGGACGCATTCTCCTGCTTGGTACTGAGGAGTTGATGTACACGCCGTTGCGGATCGGGGCTGCCCTCGACGAGATCGTGCCCGGTGACGTGGTTTTTCACTCGACGACCCGTTCGCCGGTCTACCCGATCGACGCCGAAGGCTATGCGATCCGCTGCGCGCTGACGTTCCCGGCGCCGGATGATCCCGCGCGGGTGAGCCATGTCTACAACGTCCGGCCGGGTTTGTACGACGACATCGTCGTCGTGGTCGACTCGGCCGCCAACGGTGGGGGCGCGGAAGCCGACGTGTCCGGGATGGTCGGGATGCTGCGTCGGTGCGCGCCGGTGACCGTGGTCACGATACCGACACGAGGCCCGGATGGGCGTCCGATGACCCGGCAGACCGGGCGGGTGGCAGGGGGAATGTGTTGAGCGACGGCACGGTGCTGGGAGCCATTCCGGGCACGGTAGGTTCGGGATCCTATGATCCCGCGGATGTGACCTTTTTGTTGAAGGATCTCAGCGACATCCCGCTGGAACGTCCTACCGAGGACCGCGAGGAGGACTTTTCCAAGGGACGCCATTACTCTGAGGACCTGCCCGTCGAATACGAGCCCTCGGATTCCTATCTTGCTCTTTTTGAAAGCGCGCTCATCCGTTCGGCGGAGCGGGTTGCCACCGCGGTCGGGGTAGCCACCGAGCTTGTGCTTGCGAGAAAGGAGAAGCCGGTCATCGTGTCGCTCGCGCGGGCCGGAACGCCCGCCGGCATCCTTATGCGGCGCTGGGCCCGGTGGAAGCACGGGCTCGAGCTGACGCACTACTCGGTCTCCATCATCAAGGACCGGGGGCTCGACGAGAACGCGTTGCGGTGGATTCTTGACCGCCATGACCGCCAGGCGCTCCAGTTCGTCGACGGCTGGACCGGCAAGGGCGCCATCCTGAAGGTTCTCCAGGCGGCGTCGGAGCAGCTCGGGGTGGACGGCTCCATGGCGGTGATCTCAGACCCGGGCCACTGCACGTCGCTCTACGGCACCAGGGATGACTTCCTCATCCCGCACAGCTGCCTGAACTCCACGGTCAGTGGGCTGGTGAGCAGAACCGTGCTGAATTCGACGCTGATCGGTCCGGCCGATTTTCACGGAGCAAAATACTATCGGCAGCTGGCTGACCGGGATTATTCCCGCCGGTATGTCGACACCGTCGTGAACGCCTTTCCCGCCGCATCGGCAGCGGTCTCGCGCGGTCTGGGCCAGGCGGAGGACCGAACTCCAACCTGGGCCGGCTGGCGCGCTGTCGAAATGTTGGCGAAGGACTACGGCATCGCGAATATCGGCCTTGTCAAGCCCGGGGTCGGCGAGACTACCAGGGTTCTGTTGCGACGAGTGCCCTGGAAGGTTGTCGTCGCGCCCGACCGGTTGGCGGAGCTGGCTCATGTCCTGTCGCTCTGCGCAGCCAAAGGAGTGGATGTGGAGGAAAGAGCCGATCTGCCGTATTCCTGCGTCGGGATCATCAGGCCGATCGAGGGCAGGCCTGATCGGGCGCTGTTCAATGCACCGTCCTGACATTTAGAGCGACCGACAATAGGGGACGCGGCGTCGCGGGGCTCGGGCACGCACCCCAGCCCCGCTCCTTGATCCACGCCCCTACTGCCGGGCGCTCTTAGCGGGCGTTGAACAGTCGGCACGTTCCAGCTCGTCCAGCATTTTCATGATCATATTCCTTTGTCTGATCGGACCGCGGGTCCGGGTCACAGCGCGCAGTTCTGCGACGGTGGTCAGGCGTTGGTACACGGCGGCTGCGAGGACGGCGTGGGAATTCTGCGGCCCCGTCGCCCAGTTGGCCATGTCGACAACGGAACGAGCCAGCCGGGTTCGTGGCGGATACAGCGCCGGACACAGGTCCATGGGGCCGAGCCGTGCGCTGTGGTGGATGACAACGCCGGGGCGCGGGCTCGGCCGCCGCTGTGGCGGTACCAGGACGGTGACGTTCTCCTCGGCAAACCCGTGCAGACCGCCGAGAGCCGCCGCGCACGCACCGCCGAGAACAGCCCCGGGGCCGATGGACTCGACCACGCACCACAACAGCTGCATACGGGTGAGCGGCTCGGGCCGGGTTAGGAGGACCCCGGGCATGGGCAGCTGCCATTGTCCGGCTTTGACCCGCCATCGAATTGTCGACCGGCTTGTGCCAGCCGCCCTGGCAGTGCGGGTCGCGATAACGCCGCACTGGTTGTCGGCTGTCTTCTGCCAGGAGTGCTGGCCGGGGCCCGGGGCCATGCACACAAGCCTCGCCGATCCGCGAGTCGAACGGAACACCGTCTGCCGGGCTGTGGAAAAGCCGCGGGCGGAGCCCCCGACTGTGGACGAACGGTCCACCCGCCGGGCCTGTCACAACCGGTTCTCACAACCGGTTCTCACACTCGCGGGCGCTGGCGGTGCAGTCATCCTCCAGATCCATCTTGTCATCGTGACGGGTGGTCGCCGTGTGCGTACGGTGGCTTCTCGTAATGGTGTGGATCGTTCGGGTATCCGCGTCGTACAGTCTGGCCATCGACACACGACCTCCGCCGCTGTCGGCGGCCGTGACTCCTCCGCCGCCGTCGCGTTGGCTGGTCGCCTGCGATCTTGATCAGACGTTGATCTACAGTCGGAGTTCCTTCCGGCTCGCTGCAGGCAGCGGCGAACCCGCGCTGGTGACTGTTGAGCGGATTGACGGCCAGCCGGCCGCCTTCTGTACCGCGCGGGCCGCCGAACTGATCGCGCGGCTGGATGCCGTGGCCACCCTCGTCCCGGTCACCACGCGGACGCGAGCCCAGTACGCGCGAGTGGATCTCGGTGTGCGTCCCAGGTTCGCGATCACGACGAACGGCGGCCACCTACTGGTGGACGGCCGTCCGGATGAGGACTGGGCGGCCCGGGTCCGCGCCCGGATCGAGGCAGCGGCGGGTCCGCTCACCGGCGTCCGGGCCGTGGCTGAGCGTCTCGCCGCCGACGGCTGGGTCAGGGTCACCCGGGTTGCAGACGACCTGTTCGTGTATCTCGTCGCCTATGAGCGTGCCGGGGTCCCCGATCTCCGCGAGGTCGCTGCCGACCTTGCCGCCGACGGATGGATCCTGTCCATCCAGGGACGCAAGGTCTACCTCGTGCCGGCCGTTCTGACCAAGGAGGCGGCGCTCGCCGAAGTGGTGCGCCGGGTCGGGGACGTCGGCCTGGCCGCGGCGGGTGATTCGCTACTCGACCGCGGAATGCTCACCGGCGCGGACGTCGCTGTCCGTCCCGCCCATGGTGAGCTGCACGACAGCGGCTGGAGCGCCGCGAATCTGCGGATCACCGCCGCGGCCGGACTGCTGGGCGGGCAGGAGCTGCTGGAGATTCTCGCCGCGCAGCTCCCCGTGGGTTGACCGGCGCGCGCGCCGCATTTCTGCTTACCACTCGGCCGGCTACGTCTCCGTCGCCCTGCGCCGCATCGCCCCCGTACTGCGTTCCGTAGTGGTTATGTCGCGTGTCGTGGCCATCGCGGTTGGCCAGGTTCAGGTTCAGGTACAGTACGGTACTGTATTGAAAATGATCGGACGTCGAGAGGGGTTGGGGATTGAGATGATCTCTCTGCCGCCGTGTGGCCGATCCCCGGGTCGACCCCGGGATGATGCCCGCGAGCAGGCCATTCTTGATGCCGCACTCGAGCTGCTGGTCGAGGTCGGTTACGAGCGGATGAGCATGGTCGCCGTTGCAGCCCGGGCGCGGGCGAGCAAGGCGACGATCTACCGGCGGTGGGCCAACAAGGACGAACTCGTCATCGAGGCCGTGCGCCGACGGAGCGGTGGCGCCGACATCGTCCCCGCGGACACCGGCAGTCTGCGCGGTGACCTCGTGGATGCCGTCTGCAAGATAGTGGACCATGTGTCCCGGGAGGATGCCGCGCTGATCGCCGGGGTGTTGCTGGCCATGCGGGGGTCACCCGACCTCGCGGCGGCGCTGCGGGTCCCGATGCTTGAAGAAAAGCGCTGGATCGGCGATCTCATCGTGCAGCGCGCGATGGACAGGGACGAACTGCGTTCGTCCGCGGCTGCCGACGTCTTTCACGAGCTGATGCCCGCACTGCTCTTCTCTCGGCTGCTCATCACCGGCGAACCGCTTGACAGCGCATTCATCGAACATATGATCGACGACGTGCTGCTGCCGCTCATGACCTCGGTACGCGCCGAGGACGACTGAAGCTGGATTTTCTGACACCGGATTCCCTGACACCGTGTCCGGCCGCGCGTCCACCGGCGCCCGAATTATTCCGTCATCTTCGGATTGGCTGGTCAAGGAGCATCAGTGACTACGACTGTTGAACGCCCACCTGGAAGCATCGGAGCGGAGGCCGGGGGCAGCGTCGACTCCCGGCGATGGCTTGCGCTCGCAATTATTGCCGTGGCTCAGCTGATGATAGTGCTCGATGCGTCCATCGTGAACATCGCCATGCCCAAGGCCCAGACCGATCTGCACATTTCCGTGGCTGATCGGCAGTGGATCGTCACCGCGTACACCTTGGCATTCGGTGGCCTGCTGCTTCTCGGCGGCCGGATCGCCGACTTCATCGGGCGAAAGCGCGCCTTTGTCGGTGGTCTGCTTGGTTTCGCCACGGCATCGGCGATCGGCGGCCTCGCTCCGGACGCCTCGTTCCTGTTCGCCGCCCGTGCGCTGCAGGGAGCATTCGCCGCGGTTCTCGCGCCGGCAGCGCTCTCCCTCATCACGGTCACGTTCACCGAGACCAGAGAACGTGCCCGCGCCTTCGGTGTTTATGGCGCGATCGCCGGTGGCGGCGCCGCGCTCGGGCTCATCCTCGGCGGCGTGCTGACCGAGTACACCTCCTGGCGCTGGTGCCTGCTGGTCAACGTCCCGATCGCGCTGCTCACAGCCGCCGCCGCACTGCCGATCGTGCGGGAGAGCCGGGCCGAGGGGAAAGCGCGTTACGACATTCCCGGGACGCTGACCGTCACCGCCGGGCTGGTCAGCCTGGTCTACGGTTTCACCAAGGCGGCTGAGGACGGCTGGAGCTCGGCGGTCACGCTCGGGTTCCTCGCGGCGGCAGGAGCGTTGCTGGTCGGGTTCGTCATCGTCGAGGCACGTAGCGCCGCGCCGCTTCTTCCACTACGGGTCGTCTGGGAACGCAACCGCGGCGCATCCTTCCTGTCGTCCCTGCTCATCGGTGGCGGCCTGTTCGCCATGTTCCTTTTTCTCACCTTTTACTTCCAGGTGAGTCTCGGATACAGCGCGCTGCGGACCGGATTCGCCTTCCTGCCGTTCAGCGCTGGGATCATCGTGTCAGCCGGGCTCGCCAGCCAGCTCATGCCGCGTACCGGGCCCAAGGTCCCGATGGTCGTCGGAACCGTGCTCACGGTGGTCGGTCTGTTCACGTTGACCCAGATCGGTCTCGACACCAGCTATGTCAGCCACGTCCTGCCCGGTGAGCTGCTCATGAGCATCGGCCTTGGCCTGATATTCGTACCGATGTCGAGTCTTGCGCTTATCGGTGTCGAGCCCCATGACGCCGGTGTGGCCAGTGCCCTGGTCAACGCCACCCAACAGGTCGGTGGTTCGCTGGGAACGGCACTGCTCAACACGGTGTTCGCCACCGCGGTGACGAACTATGTCATCGACCACGGCGCCAGCCCGCAGAGCACGGCCCAGGCGCAGATCTCCGGTTACACGACGGCGTTCGTCTGGGGCGCGGTGCTGATTCTGCTCGCGTTGGCGACCATCGTCGTCCTCGTCCGGGCCGGAAAGGACGAGGTGCCGGCGCAGGCGGGTGCCGTACACGCTGGGTAGCGTGCCCGGTGGCGTGCCCGGTGGCGTGCCCGGTGGCGTGCCCGGATCGGGCAGGGCCGGGCCCGCCACCGTGGCGGGATCCTGTGGGTTGTCGGCACTTCGTGGTACACCCGGATGCGGATGACATGGCAGCCGGACGCAGGAGGACCCATGACCAGCACCGCGGACGGCACCGGTATCGCCGGCACCGACCAGACCGAGACCAGCGTCGCAGGCAGGGGTCTGGAACATGAGCTGGAGCGGATGCTGTCGGTCGACCGGTTCGATCCGCCGGCCGATTTCATCCCCCGGCAGGCTTATGCGGCCGATGTCGACTCGGCCGCCGCCGACCCGGTGGCTTTCTGGGCGGACAAAGCCCGGACCCTGCTGGCATGGGACGTCCCGTTCACGACCGTGCTCGATGATGAGAACCCGCCTTTTTACCGCTGGTTCGCCGACGGCCGTCTCAACGTCTCGGCGAACTGCCTGGATCGGCATGTGGCAGCCGGCCGCGGTGAGAAGGTCGCCTTCCACTGGGTCGGCGAGGAGGGCGAACGACGGGCGCTGACCTACATCGACCTGCTGGCCGCGACCCAGCGGCTGGCCAATGGGCTCAAGAGCCTCGGGGTCGGCCGGGGCGACGTTGTCGGGATCTTTCTGCCGATGATTCCCGAAGTCGTGGTGGCGATGCTCGCCTGCGCCCGGATCGGCGCCGTCCACAACGTCGTCTTCGGCGGGTTCGCCCCGTCCGCGGTCCGTGAGCGGATGGAGGTCTCCGCGGCCAAACTGTTGATCACTGTGGACGGCGCCCGCCGCAAGGGTCGGACGGCGGCGGTCAAGGAGGCGGTGGACGCCGAACTCGGCGAGGTGAAAACCCTTGAGCACATCGTCGTGGTCCGTTCGACCGGCATACCCGCCCCGATGCTCGCCGGCCGGGACGTCTGGTACGACGAGCTGTGCGAGCGGGTCGACCCGGTGTGCCCGGCCGAGCCGATGGATGCCGAACATCCGCTGTTCATTCTCTACAGCTCCGGCTCCACGGCCAAGCCCAAGGGTATCCTGCACACCACCGGGGGATACCTGACCGGGGCGACCTACACCCACCGGCTCGTCTTCGACCTTGACCAGGCCTCGGACGTCTACTGGTGCTCGGCCGACGTCGGCTGGATCACCGGGCATTCCTACATCGTCTACGGGCCGCTGTCCAACGGCGCGACCAGCGTGATGTTCGAAGGCGCTCCCGATTATCCCGACCGGGACATCTGGTGGAAGATCATCGATGAGTTCAAGGTCACGATTTTCTACACTGCTCCGACGGCGATCCGGACGTGCATCAAGTGGGGCCCGCAGTACCCGGGCAGGCACGACCTGTCCTCCCTGCGACTGCTGGGCACCGTGGGCGAGCCGATCAATCCGAAGGCGTGGCTGTGGTACCACAAGGTGATCGGCGGTGGGCGTTGCCCCATCGTCGACACCTGGTGGCAGACCGAGACCGGTGCGATCATGATCTCTCCGGTGCCGGGTGTGACGTCGACCAAGCCTGGTTCGGCCACGACCGCGTTGCCCGGGATCTCACCGGCACTGCTGTCCGAGGATGGCGCGCCGATCACCGAGGGCACCGGCATCCTAGTGATCACCAAGCCGTGGCCGTCGATGCTTCGGACGCTCTATCGGGACGACGAACGGTTCGTGCAGACCTATTTCTCCCGATTCGGTCGGAGCGTGTATGTCGTCGGTGACGCGGCCCGGCGCGATGCCGACGGCTATTTCTGGATCATCGGCCGGATCGACGATGTGATCAATGTGTCGGGCCACCGCCTGTCGACGGCCGAGGTCGAGTCGGCGATCGTCGCCCACGAGGCGGTGGCGGAGGCTGCCGTCGTCGCCCGGTCCGACGACCAGACCGGCCAGGCCATTGTTGCTTTTGTCACATTGGTTGGGGATCGTGTCGGCGACGATGCGATGGTAAAAGAGATCCGCGACCATGTGGCCGCGCGAATAGGGAAGCTGGCCCGTCCCAAGCAGGTGATCTGGGCCGACGACCTCCCGAAGACACGCTCAGGGAAGATCATGCGACGGCTGTTGCGTGACATCGCCGAGGGGCGCGAGCTCGGCGACGTTACGACTCTGCGCGATCCGATGGTAATGGGGGCTTTGTCCGCGAAAGTCGCCGCAGCCGGCCCGGACGAGTGAGCAGGGGGTTCGGGGCGTCGGGTGGCCGAGGGCCCGGCTGCATCCTGGCCTGCCGACACCCGGGTGGATTCCGGCGCTCGGCGGTGTCTAGGCTCACAACTTCGTGAGAGCCCTTCGACGCTTCACCGTCCGTGCACAGCTCCCCGAGCAACTCCTCCCGCTCGGCGAGCTTGTGCTGAACCTCCGCTGGTCATGGCACCCGGAGACACTCGATCTTTTTGAGTCCGTTGATCCCGAACTGTGGCGCTCCTGCAAAGGGGATCCGGTTCGCTTGCTCGGCGAGGTCGACCACGAGCGCCTTGAGACCCTGGCAGCTGATCGCCGCTTCATCCGCCGCCTGCACGACGCCGCCGATGATCTGCAGGAATACCTGACCGCTCCACGCTGGTACCAGGCGCTGCCCGATGCCCCGAGGGCGATCGCCTACTTTTCCCCGGAGTTCGGCATCACCGAGGTGCTGCCCCAGTACTCCGGCGGCCTGGGGATTCTCGCCGGCGACCATCTCAAGACCGCCAGCGATCTCGGGGTGCCGATCGTCGGGGTGGGTCTTCTCTACCGGGCTGGCTATTTCGTGCAGTCGCTGTCCCGGGACGGCTGGCAGCAGGAGCGGTATCCCGGCATCGACCCCCACGGCCTGCCGCTGACCCAGCTCATCGATGCCTCGGGCGCTCCGGTCAAAATCGCGATCGGGCTTCCCGAAGGCCGCACCCTGCACGCGCAGATCTGGAAGGCGCAGGTCGGGCGGGTGCCGCTGCTCCTGCTCGACTCCGACGTCGAGGACAACCAGCCGGCCGAGCGGGGTGTCACCGACCGGCTCTACGGCGGTGGCACCGACCATCGCCTGCTCCAGGAGATGCTGCTGGGAATCGGCGGGGTTCGGGCGTTGCGGGCCTACTCGGCGGTTTCCGGTGCCCCGACTCCGGAGGTTTTTCACACCAACGAGGGCCACGCGGGTTTCCTCGGCCTGGAGCGCATCCGCGAGTTGACCGAGACCGGCCTGAGCTTCGACGAGGCGTTGGAGGCGGCCCGCGCCGGCACGCTGTTCACGACCCACACTCCGGTGCCCGCGGGAATCGACCGGTTTCCCAGGGACCTGGTGGCCCGTCACTTCGGCGGGGACAACGCCTGGCCGGGCGTGCCCGTCGACCGCGTGCTGGATCTCGGCGCGGAGTCAGACCCGAACATGTTCAACATGGCCCACATGGGCCTGCGGCTGGCTCAGCGCTCCAACGGGGTCAGCAGGCTCCACGGAATCGTCAGCCGCGAGATGTTCTCGGGCCTGTGGCCCGGGTTCGACCCGGCCGAGGTCGCCATCGGTTCGGTCACCAATGGCGTCCATGCCGCCACCTGGGTATCGCGCAGCGTGATCGAACTTGCTGACCGGGAGCTCGGTCCATCTCCCCTCGAGGATGGCGGCGAGGGCTTCGCAAAGATCGCCCAGGTGTCGGACGACGCGGTCTGGTCGATGCGTCGAGAACTGCGTGAACGCCTGGTGACCGAGGTTCGGCGGCGGCTGCGCACGTCGTGGCTGCAGCGTGGCGCCACACCCAGCGAGCTCGACTGGATCGACGGCGTGTTCGACCCGGCCATCCTGACGATCGGGTTCGCCCGTCGGGTCCCCTCCTACAAGCGTCTCACTCTGATGCTGCGGGACCGGGAACGGCTCACCCGGCTGCTGCGCCACCCGCAGCGCCCGATCCAGATGGTCATCGCCGGCAAGGCGCACCCGGCCGACGACGGCGGCAAGCAGCTCGTCCAGCAGATCGTGCAGTTCGCGGACTCCTCCGAGGTCCGTCATCGCATCGTGTTCCTGCCGGACTACGACATCGGGATGGCGCGTTTCCTCTACTCCGGTGCGGACGTGTGGTTGAACAACCCGCTGCGCCCGTTGGAGGCGTGCGGAACGTCGGGCATGAAGGCCGCGCTCAACGGTTGCCTCAACCTGTCCATCCGGGACGGTTGGTGGGACGAGATGTTCGATGGGCAGAACGGCTGGGCGATCCCCACCGCGGACGGTGTCGAGGACCCCGACCGGCGTGACGACCTCGAGTCGGTCGCCCTGTACGAGCTCCTGGAGAACACGGTCACCGCACGGTTCTACGACGTCGCCGGCGCGGGCGCGCCTCCTCGCCAGTGGACCTCGATGGTCAAGCACACCCTGTCCACGCTCGGCCCGCAGGTGCTCGCCACCCGGATGGTGCGGGAATACGTCGAGCGGTACTACCTGCCCGCCGCGGCCTCTGCGCGGGTGGCCGCGGCCGACGGGCTGCTCGGGGCACGCGAGCTCGCGGGCTGGAAGGCACGGATCCGCCAGGCATGGCCAGCCGTGCGGGTCGTCAACGTCGACTCGGCCGGGCTCGGTGACACCCCCCAGGTCGGGCAGTCGTTGGTGGTCCGGGCAACTGTCGAGCTCGGTGGCCTGGACCTTGGGGACGTAGAGGTTCAGGCGTCCTATGGTCGCATCGACGAGGCCGACCGGTTGCTCGACTCAGCCACCGTCGCGCTGGCCCACACCGGTGCCGGCGAGGGCGGCGGGCTGCGCTTCGAAGGCACCATCCCGTTGCGGCGGACGGGGGCCTTCGGCTACACCGTCCGGGTGCTTCCGCGACATCCGCAGCTCGCTTCGCCGGCGGAACTCGGGCTCGTGGCGAATCCCGACTGACCGGATCCCACCTGCTCCTGCGCGCCACCGGGTGGGGGGCCCGGTCGTACCCCGGCAGCCCCCCACCCGGTTATCCGGTGGCGCGCAGGAGCAGGACCGCGCGTCCGGTGACGTGGAGCTCCTGATCGGCGTCCAGGTGCCGGGCAGATCCGTCGAGGGTGCCGGGGAAGCCGGCGAGGTCCTCGGCGGAGGTGTCCAGCAGCAGCTCGTAGGCGTTGGCCCACGGCTCACCCGGCAGGACGACGGTCACCTCACCAGGGTCGGGATGCAGGACGAGCAGGAAGCTGTCGCCGGTAACGGTGGCGCCGTCCGGCGTGCGCCAGGGCAGCGTCCGTCCGGACAGATGGGCCACGACCGTGTGGACCAGTGGTGAGTTCCAGTCGGCGTCCGGCATGATTGTTCCGTCGGCGCGAAACCAGGTGATGTCCGCGAGCGACCCGATGCTGGACGGGCCGCCGCGGAAGAACGCCTGGCGGCGCAGTGTCTGCGACGCCCGCCGCAGCGCCACCAGGCCGCTGACGAGCCCGAGCAGCATCGGATCGTCTCCGGCGGGGTCGGTCGGGGATGACGGGCCGCCGCCGGCCGGCCCGTCCACCGGCCCGTCCACCGGCCCGTCTGTCGGTGCGCCGGTGGGCCAGCGGAGCCAGGAGATCGCGTTGTCCTGGCAGTAGGCATTGTTGTTGCCGTTCTGCGAACGGCCGAACTCGTCCCCGGCGAGCAGCATGGGTACGCCCGCCGACAGCAGCAGCGTCGCGAGTAGCGCGCGGCGGGTGTGGCGCCGGCAGGCCAGCACGTCCGGATCATCGGTCGGGCCCTCCACGCCGCAGTTCGTCGAGTGGTTGAAGCCGTCGCCGTCGCGGTTTCCCTCGCCGTTGGCCTCGTTGTGTTTCTCGGCGTGGGAGACGAGATCGGCCAGGGTGAAGCCGTCGTGTGCGGTCACGAAGTTGACCGAAGCCCACGGCCGCCGGCCCGAGTGCTGGTACAGGTCGCTCGATCCGGTGATCCGGTAACCCAGCTCGGCCACACCGGACGCGCGCTGGGTCCAGGCCGCACGGACGGTGTCGCGGTAGTGGCCGTTCCATTCCACCCATGGCGCGGGGAAGGCGCCGACCTGGTAGCCGCCCCAGCCGACGTCCCATGGCTCGGCGATGAGCTTCACACCTGACAGCAGCGGGTCGGCGTGGATGGCGGTCAGCAGTGGCGCGGCCGGGTCGAATCCGTCGGGGTTGCGGGCGAGCGCGGTTGCCAGGTCGAACCGGTACCCGTCCACACCCATCTCGGTGACCCAGTAGCGCAACGAGTCCATGATCAATTTGATCACGTGCGGGGATGAGGTGTTCAGGGTGTTGCCGCATCCGGTCACATCCCGGTACCGGCGTGGATCACTCGGCTCCACCCGGTAGTACGTGGTGTTGTCCAGCCCGCGCAGCGACAGTGTCGGCCCGCGTTCGCTGCCTTCGGCGGTGTGGTTGAAGACCACATCCAGGATGACCTCGATACCGGCCGCGTGCAGGTCATGGACCATGGCCCGGAACTCGGCCACCGGATTGTCCGTGGCCGCGTAGCCCGGATGCGGGGCGAAGAAGCCCAGGGTGTTGTAGCCCCAGTAGTTGACCAGGCCCCGCTGCGACAGCGTCGGTTCGGAGAGGTTCGCGTGGACGGGCAGCAGCTCGACGGCGGTGACACCGAGGGTACGCAGGTGGTCGATGACCGCCGGGTGTGCCAGCCCCGCGTAGGTGCCCCGCTGGCCGGTCGGGACATCGGGGTGCCCGTGGGTGAACCCCTTCACGTGCAGCTCGTAGAGGACCGTGTCGGGCCAGGGTGTGCCCGGCCGGTTGGCGGCCGGGTCGGGGATCGGGTCGGTACTGCACGGCCGGGGGTCGACGACCACGCATCGCGGGACGAAGGCCGCGGAGTCGCGCCCGTCCGAGCTGTCCGAGTACGGGTCGGTCTCGTCGAAACCCGAGATCGCCGGATGCAGGACAAGACCGCCGGTCAGCATGCGGGCGTATGGATCGACGAGAAGCTTCGCCGGGTTGTAGCGCAGGCCACGGTCGGGGGCGTACGGCCCGTGTGCGCGCAGACCGTAGCGCTGGCCCGGCCCGACACCGGGCAGGTAGCCGTGCCATACCCCGCCGTCACGTTCAGGCAGCCGGTAGCGATTCTCGATGCCCTGACCGTCGAACAGGCAGATCTCAACCGCGGCGGCATTGGGGGCTGCCACCGCAACGTTGACACCGGATCCGTCCCAGTGCACGCCGAGCGGGTCGGACGACCCGGGTAGGGCGCGGTGGGACAGATCCACGATGCCTCGGACCGGGGACAGCGTCGTCACGTCCGTCACGGTAGCTGTCGAATGATGCAGGCGCTCGCGGTAGGAGATCACCTCACGTGGCGATCAGAGGCCGGGGTCGATGTCGGACCGTGCTCATGACGTATCCGTGAAGATCAGGCGGTTACGGCCTAAGGTGCGTCAGGGGTCCGGAAAGCGCGGCACCGATCCCTGGTACTGATCCGAAGTAGTAGTCCGCAGGAGCGATTCGCGGTAGTGATCCGCGGTGGTGAGCTGAGGAGGTCGGCCGGTGGCGGTCGTGCACTTTGAGGTCGACAACGCAATAGGCACGATCAGGTTGGACCGGCCTGCGATGAACGCGATTGACAGCCAGCTCACCGGCGAGCTGAGGGTGGCAGCGGCGCAGGCGGCGGCCCGTTCCGACGTTCGGGCCGTCGTGCTCTACGGCGGTCCCAAGGTGTTCGCGGCCGGAGCCGACATCAAGGAAATGACCCCGATGGGCTACGCCGAGATCCTGGCGTGGGTCAGTGAACTCACCGCAACCTTCGAGCAGGTGGCCCGTATCCCCAAGCCCGTGGTCGCCGCAGTGACCGGATACGCCCTCGGTGGCGGGCTGGAGCTCGCCCTGTGTGCCGACTTCCGGGTTTTCGGTGACGACGCCAAGGTCGGGCTGCCCGAGATCCTGCTCGGAGTCATCCCAGGCGCGGGCGGAACGCAGCGGCTGCCCCGGCTGATCGGCGCCGCCAGGGCCAAGGACCTGATATTCACGGGTCGCCAGGTGCGCGCACCCGAGGCCAAGGAGATCGGTCTCGCCGACCGGGTGGTGGCCCCGGACGACGTCTACGCCGAGGCTCTGCGCCTGGCCGGCCGGTTCACGCAGGGGCCGTCGCTGGCGCTGCGGGCGGCCAAGGTGGCGATCGACGACGGTTTGGACGTTGGACTGTCCGACGGGCTACGGCTGGAGACCGCGGTGTTCACCGGGCTGTTCGGGACCGAGGATAAGCGCATCGGCATGGAGTCCTTTGCCGAGCGGGGCCCGGGCAAGGCGGACTTCGTCGGCCGTTGACGGTGACCGGTTGCCGACGCTCACCTGCCGACGCTCACCCGCCGACGCTGACCTGCCGACGCTCATCGTTGCCGGTCGGGTGTGGCGGGTCCGGTGTCGCGCAGGTGACGTCCTCGCGTTCGAGCGTAGGGCTGTCGTGGGGCGACGGGGCGCTCTACTATGACGCCTGACATCCCGGCTTCGGTCGACAATGCGACCGGGGACGGGCGCCACGAGAGGTGGGGGATGGCCGAAGCCGACGAGGTTGTCAGCATCCGGAAGCCGTCGGTGAACGCCGTCCCAGACAGTGGACGGATTCGCCTGCCAGGGCTCGATCCGGACGCGTTCCGACATCCGCTTGACCGGCGGGCCACCCGTACGTTGAAGCGCCTTCCCGGGTTCGACCGGGTCGTGGCCAAATACATCGAATGGGGTGTCGAACGTACCCAGTACGTGGAGAATACGGCATCGAGCGTGAAGGTCGGTCCCCGCCAATTTCCGGGGATCCACGCCATACTGCGCGAGACGTGCGCGATTTTGGACGTTCCAGAGCCTGAGCTCTACATCCGGCGTGGGCCGGTCGATGCCTATACGGCCGGGCACAACCATCCGTACATCGTGCTTTTCACCGATCTCATCGAGATCATGGATGACGATGAGCTGCTGGCCGTGCTCGGGCATGAAATCGGGCACGTCAAATGCGGTCACGTTCTATATGGGACCATGGCACGAATTGTCAGCGGGGCGATGGGCGCGGGAGTGGCCCGGCGGTCGAACGCCGTTGTCAACAACATCGCGGCCTTCGGCCTCGGGGCGGGGCTCGCGGCCTGGTCGCGCAAGGCGGAGCTGACCGCAGACCGGGCGGCGATGCTCGCGGTCCAGGATCCCGATCCATGCGTCCGGATGATGATGAAGTTGGCTGGCGGGGCGACCCGCTGGCTGGACCAGATGAACCCCGCCGCTTTTCTTGAGCAGGCACGGTTGCTGGACGACATGGCCGAGCAGAGCAGGCTGACCCGGTTTCACCGCATGCGGATCCGGACCACCGGATCCCACCCACTCACGGTCGAGCGCGCCCGCTTTTTTGACCAGTGGCTGCGCGAGGACGAGCCCAGGAGGATCCTCGATGGGATCTATGCGGTGCGGGCCGGCAGTCGTGTATGCCTGACCTGCGTGAAGCCGGCGCGGCCGACCGAGAACTTCTGCACGGCCTGCGGAACCGGACTCGCGGTCTGGACCACCTCTGCCTAGCAGGACAGGGCGGGGTGCCGCCGAACACCGGGCGGAGCGCCGCCGAACGATGTGAATCCGGTGTTGCTCCCGTCGCATCAGGTTCACATCGTTGGATGTGATGATCTCCCGGAACGGGTGCCGGAGTCAGCGCAGGGCGAGCGGGAGTCAGCGCAGGGCGAGATCGACGATGAGGGGTTTGTGGTCGCTACCGAACGCCGCGCCCACCTGGTAGCCGGTGACGGCGAACTGCGGCGAGGCAAGGACGTGGTCGATGCGCAGCAGCGGCGGCAGCACCAGGTGGTCCGCGTTCCAGGTGGGTGTCCAGCCGGCACCGACCACGTCGTGGGCATCGCGAAGATGATCATTTAGCAGGCGTTGGAACGGTCGGTGGTCGCGGGTGGCGTTGAAGTCGCCTGCGAGCACCACCGGGATGGGCGTGCGGGCGACGTCGGCCCGCAGGTTGTCCAGTTGGCTGCGCCACCGAGGGGCGGAGCCGCCGTTGATCGGCGCGACCGTGTGGACAGCGAAAAGGCGGAACTGATGCGCCGCGTCCACCTGCACCGTCAGCCGCAGTGACGGCAGGTCTGCAACCGACCGCAGCTCCGGCTCGACCAACGGGAAACGGGAGAACACCGCGATTCCGAACGGATTCGGCTGGGAACGGACGTCCTGGTAGGGGAAAGCTGCCAGTGCCCCGGACTTCTCGACCGCAGCCAGGGTAAGGGGGGTGGCCTCCTCCAGAACGAGGATGTCGGGTCCCTCCGCGCGGATCTGGGTACCCAGCCGTCCGGCGTTCTCGTTCGTGTACAGCAGGTTCGCACTCATCATCCGCACTTTCGCCGAGCCGGCGGGAGCGCTTTCGGGCTTCCCCGGCCAGAGCTCGGGTACGGTCCAGTACAGGTGGGCGATGATGACCAGCGTTGAGACGATCAACAGCCGGTTGCGTCGCAATGCGAAACTGACGGCCAACACCACATAGGCCGGCAGGAATTCGACCGGGGTGAAGGCGTTGATCCCCGAGTAGGGCCAGCTCAGCGCGTCATCCAGATGGAGGGCGCGGCCCAGCGTGATGACCCCGAGGTTGCCGACTGCCAGCCAGGAAAAAAGAATCACCAGAGTCCGCGGCGGAATCACCCCGGCGGCGCCGCGCTTCGATGGCACCACGTGGTCGTCGTCTTCGGGGTACACGGGCAGGTCAGAGCCGGTGTCCGAGTGCGGGGTCATGTTCATAGACTGCCGGCCGGGAGGTTCGTGGCCGGCGGCGGGGCCGACGGAGCGCTTTCAGTCATCGCCAGCCGGTCATCGCCAGCCGACAGGCGCGGCCGCGGCCGCGGCCGGTGTACGTCACAGGCACCGGCCGGCCGGCATACCCGGCCGCGCCGGCCGGCCGCGTTGTATGTACCTGGCCGCGGTATGTACCCGGCCGCGTTATGCCACCGCCACCTGGGTGTGGCTCTCCGTGCGGGCGATCAGCGGTGCCGAGCGCGCCCGCAACTCCCGGACTGCGACGACATCGTCATGCCGGCTCAACCGGCGGTCAACCTCACGCAACTTGTCGGTGATCCGCGCCGAATCCAACTGGCCGGCGAGGTCAATCGCGCGGCTCGCCGCGTCCAGCGCGGCTTCGACGTCCGGGCCGTGCTGGCGCAGATACGACAGCGCGAGATCCGCCTCGGCATAGCTGCGGGTCCGGGTCCGGGAAGCAGGCGGGCGGGAACGGGATTCCAGTAGCAGGGGTTCGGCCGCCTTCGCCTTGCCGAGCAGCAGAAAACAGTGGCCTTTGCATTCGGCCACGTCCACTTCGTCGTAGTGGGAGGCCCATTGTGGACCGTCACCAGGCTTCGCGCGTTCGAGTTCGTCCTCCATGTCGATCAGCGCCTGGCTGCAGCCGGGCTCGTCGCCCATGCGGCCCAGTGCCCAGGCGTGTTTGTCGTGCAGCATCGCCCGGACCGTGGGAGACGCCGAGCCGTGGGAACGGTCGATGGCGGCCTTCGCCATGGCCAGGCTCTGCCGGTACTGACCGAGGCGGCCGGCCTGGTCGCTCATGGCGGACAGGATCCGGCTGGCGAGCATCGTGTCCCCGCTGTGTTCCGCGAGGCCCAGCGCTTGGATGTAGTAGCGCTGGGCAAGTGCCTGGCGGTCGCAATCCTGAGCGAGCCAGCCACTGAACTGGGTAAGTTCGGCGAGCGAGCTGAACAGGTCCGGCGTGTGGCGGTTCTCCAGCGCCGCTCTCGCGCGGTCGTGCAGGAAGGCGACCACCTGTCCGCGAATCTCGGCGCCGCCGTAGCGGGCGTCGAGCTTGCGGAAGGTCTCGGTCATATCTCTGATCATGGACGCGGTCGGTACCGGAGGTACGATCTCGTCCCGGCTGATCGTTTCGACGACTCCGGTGAGGCTCGCCAGCACGGGGTCGGCGAAGGCGGCGGCGACGAAGACCGCTCCGTCGTATAAGAGGTCGCGTCTGCGCATATCTCGCCCCGAGAGTCCGGCAATAGTCCGAAGAGTGCCCGAGGGTTTCTCGGCTACGGCGAGCCCGAAGTCGTCGCCGTGATAGGCCTCGCCGCGCCAACCGAGATCGGATGGCGCGATGGGGTAGCCGACCAGCATCGACATCTCGGCGGCGGCGAGCTCGGCCACCATGGGGTCACGGGGGCGCATTCCGCGACGCCAGTGCCCTACCGTGGTACGCGCAAGACCGAGATCAACGTTTCGTTGTCGGCGCGCGCGTTCGTTGACCTGTCGGGCGAAGCGAGTGTCGGAGACCGACGCTTCGGCAAGTAACCGTCCGAATAGCGTTTGATGCGGTCCGCAGTTGATCGTTTCTTGATCGGCCGACGATTGTTGTCTGTTCATTGAGCCCCCGTAGCTCATTACGTGATATTTCATGATGCAATGGCCAGACGATGCGTTGTGAGACACAACGTAGTGGAGCTGTCACAATGATGGAAGGGGGCGTGCAGACGCGCGTGCGAATGCACGCACCAGGAGCCTGGCGTGCAGGATGGGTCGAGTGCGACCTGGGTCACGTCGACGATCATTGAGCGTGTCAACGACGCAGGTGCGACCATGTCAAGAGCAATGAAGACCCATGAATGTGGCTACGGAGGCCCCGAGGCGTGAACATCGTCGTCACCGTCAAGCAGGTTCCGGATACCTGGGCGGAGAAGAAGCTCGATCCCGCAACCAGGACGACGGATCGCAAGAGCGTCGACAACGTCATGAACGAAATGGACGAGTACGGGGTCGAGGAGGCCCTGAAGATCAAAGAGGCTCATGGTGGCGAGGTGACGGTGGTCACCATGGGTCCCGAGAAGGCCTTGGAAACCGTGCGTAAGGCACTGTCGATGGGCGCGGACAAGGCCGTCCATATCACCGACGAGGCGCTGGCCGGCTCCGATGCCCTGCAGACGTCCGCTGCGCTCGCGAAGGTTATTTCAACGCTTTCGCCTGATATTGTTATCACCGCTACTGAGGCGTCCGATGCCCGAGGCGGTGTGCTGGGTGCGTTGCTTGCCGAGCGGCTCGGATTCCCGCAGCTGACCCAGGCCCGTAAGGTGACCGTCGACCCGGGTGCCGGCACAGTGCGGATCGAACGGCTGGCTGACAACGGCTACTTCCTCGTGGAAGCGTCCACACCTGTGGTTGTCGGGGTTGTCGAGAAGATCAATCAGCCGCGTTATCCGTCGTTCAAGGGCATCATGGCGGCGAAGAAGAAGCCGCTGACCACTCTGTCCGTCGCGGACGCGGGCCTGGATGCTGGCACGGTGGGCCTCGCCAACGCTGCGTCGACGGTGCTGGACGCTCAGGCCGCTCCGCCCCGTCAGAGCGGAACGATCGTCAAGGACGAGGGCGACGGTGGCACCAGGGCCGCTGAGTTCCTCGCCGCGCAGAAGCTGATCTGAGGGGTCTTGTCCGATGGCTGAGGTTCTAGTTCTCGTCGAGCATGCAGACGGCGAGCCGAAAAAAGTCACCGCCGAGCTGCTGACGCTCGCCCGGTCGCTGGGTGAGGCGTCCGCGGTCTTCCTCGGCGCGCCCGGAACGTACGCGAAAGCCAAGGACTTCCTGGCTCAGTACGGCGCGTCCACGGTCTACGTCGTCGAGTCCGAGGACGTCACCGACTACGTGGTGGCCCCGGTGGCTGAGGTCCTGGCCAAGCTGGTGACCGACAGGTCTCCGGTAGCGGTCCTGACCGCGGCCACCCCGGATGCCAGGGAAGCCGCCGCGCGCACGGCGGCCAAGACCGGGTCGGGCCTGATCTGGGACGCGGTCGGCCTCACGCCGGACCTGGCCGCTACCCAAGGCATCTTCGGTGGTTCGACGATCGTCACCTCGAAGGTCACCAAGGGGACGCCGGTCTTCGCGGTGCGGCCGAACACGACCCCACCGGTGGCTGCCCCGGGTACGCCGACCGAGGAGAAGGTCGACATCACGATCTCGGACTCCGCCAGGTCGGCGAAGATCCTTGACCGGGTTGTTGAGGCCAAGTCGGGTCGCCCCGACCTCACCGAGGCGCAGATCGTCGTCTCCGGCGGCCGCGGTCTGGGCGCCGCCGAGCACTTCGCCCTCGTCGAGAAGTTGGCGGACACGCTCGGCGCCGCGGTGGGGGCGTCCCGTGCGGCGACTGACGCCGGCTGGTATCCCCACCAGAACCAGGTCGGGCAGACCGGAAAGACGGTGTCGCCGCAGCTCTACATCGCGGTCGGCATCTCCGGGGCGATCCAGCACCGGGCCGGAATGCAGACGTCCAAGATGATCGTCGCGATCAACAAGGATCCGGAAGCGCCGATCTTCGAATTCGCCGACTACGGCATCGTGGGCGACCTTTTCAACGTCGTCCCGCAGCTCACCGACGCGATCGAGAAGCACAAGGCGTAAGAGCGTATCCCTGGGTAGGTGGCAGCGGTCGCCACAGCGACCGTTGCCACCTACTGTTCGGACGAATGTCGTCCAGCGGTAGGTGGCTTTCGTTGCCATAGCGACCGCTTCCACCGGCTGCTAGCCGGTGAAGCCGGCGTCCACCGGCACGACAGCCCCGGTCAGTGCTCCGGCGGCGGGCGAGCACAGCCATGCGACCGCCTCCGCCACCTCGGCCGGGTCGAGGATGCGTCGTTGGAAAGAATGCCGGGCGAACTCGTCGACCCCGTCCAGGTCGTAGACCCGGGCCGTCTCGGCGAGCATCGTCGTGTCCATCGATCCCGGGCACACGACGTTGGCGGTCACCGCCGTGCCGGCCAGGTCCGCGGCCAGGCTGCGGACCAGCCCGACGACGCCGTGCTTGGCCGCGCAGTACGCCGCGAGGCGTGCCAGCGGGCGGGTTCCGGCGGCCGAGGAAACCGCCACGAACCGGCCGGCCGGTGCCGCCAGCAGCGCCGGGACGGCCGCTCGGACCAGGTGGAACACACCGTCGAGATCGACGGCCTGCAGCATCCGCCAGGTCTGGTCGTCGGTCTCCCAGACCGGTGGCCCACCCGCGATCACCCCGGCGACCGCGATCGCTGCGTCGAGGCGTCCGAACCGGTCGAGGGCCGTCGCAACCGCGGCGTCGAGGTCGGCCTGGACCCGGACGTCGGCCCGCACGGCCACCGCCTCGGTGCAACCCGCAGCGACCTTCGCGAGATCCTCCCAGGTGGCGTACGGGTATCCGCCGTCCGTGGGAGCGCCCGGGGCGGCGGCACCGGCCGCGATGTCGGTCAGGACCAGCCGGTAGCCACGCTCGTCCAGGGCTGCCGCGACCGCGGCACCCAGACCTCGGGCCGCGCCGGTCACCACGGCGACCGGACTTCCCATCCCCGGGTCTTCCGTCACAGGTTCTCCTGCGGTCGGTTCTCGTCCCAGCGGCTTTCATCCCGGCGGCTTTCATCCCGGCGGCTTTCATCCCAGCGCGCGACGGCCGTGACCAGGTCGTCCACATAGGCGCGCAGTAGAAGCGCACCTTCGCCCGGCGACGCTCCGGTCGGGTCACCCAGCACACCCGAGGGGCTCAGCGACCCGACCCCACGGCGGATCAGCTCGGCGAGCGGCGGCGACGGTCCGGCGACGGCCCGGTCGAGACGTACCAGGTCGGGCGCCAGGTGCAGCATGAGGGACGTCTCGATCCGTCCCGCGTGCAGGTCCGTGTCGCCGGCCGGTATCCCGAGATCGGTGGCACGAGCCGACCGCGGTGCCCAGGCGAGCACGTGGCGTCCCTCCGAGCGCAGCAGCGTGACCGCTTCCCGTAGGGCCGGGGCGTTGCCGCCGTGCCCGTTCACGAACACCACGCCGGACGCCGTGATGTCGGCGGAGCGGGCGATTTCAACGGCGGCCAGCGCGAGGACGCGGTTGCCCAGCGACAGTGTCCCGGGGAAGTCCGCGTGTTCGCCGCTCGCGCCGTAGGCCAGGGCCGGGGCTGCAAGGACACCGGGCAGTCGCGAGGCCAACCCGTCCGCGAGCGCCCGCGCGATCCGGGTGTCGGTGTCGAGCGGCAGGTGCGGTCCGTGCTGTTCGGTGCTTCCCAGCGGCACGGCGACCAGTGGTGACTGGTCGCGAAGCTCTGGCCAGCAGCGCTCACCGAGCCTGTTCATCGGGACCGGGACCGGGACCGGGACCGGGAGCAAGGGCACCGGGGCCGGGGCAGGTACCAGGACCAGGACCAGGAGCCGGCAGATAGCCCCAGGCGCGCAGGGCGGCGAGGACGCGGTCGGCGGCCTGCGGCGGGTCGAGGCGGACGACGGCCCGATCGGTGCCGCGGGTCTCCCCGGCGCCGGTCAGCTGCCTGACACGTTCGCGCGCCGGCAGGGTCGCAGCCGGCGGGAGCAGGACTTTCGGACGGGGACGCAGCGGCACTCTGGTTGCAGGCAGTGATACCGGGAGGGCGATCCGCACCACGTCGATCGGTGCACGACGGGCCGCGACCACCGCACGCAGCCCGGCGCGACGCAGCGGTGCCGTCCCCGGGTCGACCGAGAGCACCGCCGGCGCCCGCACCCGCAGCCGTTCCCGCCGTCCACCGTCAATGCGTCGTTCGGCCTCGACGACCCCGGGCGCGGTCGGGGCAAGGGACACCAGGCCGAGCGCCTGCGCCACGCCACCGATGCCGTGCCCGCGACCGCGCCCCCGACCGAGGCCGGCGGCAACCAGCGCCGGTACCGCACCCGAGCCGCGGCGTGGGGACCAGCTTCCGGCGACCACGATGTCCGTGCGGGCCGCCTGCGCATGATTGGGGTCCCCATGATTGGGGTCCCCATGATTGGGGTCCCCATGATCGGGGTCCCCATGATCGGGGTCCCCATGATCGGGGTCCCGACGCAGGGCCGCGATCACACCCGCGGCGACCATCCGCGGGTCGGCGTCGGCGTCGGCGTCGGCGTCCACCCGGATTGCCCTTGCGGCGCCGGCGGCGAGCACCGCCCGCAGGGTGGCGTCGGCGGCGGGCGGCCCGACGGTGAGCACCGCCACCGGCACGGACCAGGCGTCACCAAGACGCAGTGCCCACTCGCAGGCCGCCTGGTCGGCGGCGGACAGGCCGGACAGTCGCTCGTCGATGTGGACCTCGCCGGTCAGCGGGTCCACCTCGACCGCCAGCGGCGAGTGAGCCACCAGCACTGTCACCTGAAGGCCGAAGATGTCGCCGGTTTCAGCCATGGCGGAAGACGACACCGTGGCCTCCCTCCGGATAGCTCCAGGCGATCGCGCCCTGTTCGCCGCAGACCATGTAGCAGGTGCCGCATTCGAAGCACTGCTCGTAGTTGAACAGGATCCCGCCGTCGGATTTCGGCACGAACAGGTCTGCCGGGCAGGCGGTGACACATGCCTTGGTGGTGCACGTCTCGCACACGGTGGAGTCGACGGTGATGTGCGCCTGCTCCGCCACGTCGAAGCGCACCGTGTCCATGCGGTCGGTGAACGACAGCGTGTCCGCGGATGACGGGCGGGCCGGCCAGGGTAGGAAGCGTCGGGTACTCATGGCGGCGTCCCCTTTGACGATCATTGATTAGCCGAAGGTGCGCAGTGCGGCGGTACCATCCCGGACGAGGTCACGTAGTGTTACGCCGCTGCCGCGCATCCGGGCGCGCGCGATCGCCACGAGACCCCGTTTCGGACGCGGGTTCGTCACGGTGAACATGTCCTCGACGATTCCGCAGATCAGGTCCGGGTACCGCTGTTGCGTCCGCTCACCGAGCACGAGCGCCGGTGCGCGGCGCAGCTTCTTGTGGTCTGCCAGCACGAACGACGACTCAAGACGCCGTCGGTAGCCGGCGAGCCCGCGTGCGGACGTGTCACCGGCGTCCAGGGCTGCCACCGCGGTCTGGCCGGCGGCGGCACCGGATGCGATCGCGAAGTTGACGCCCTCCAGCCAGATCCCCGCGGCCAGGCACATCGCGGCCGCGTCCCCGGTGACCAGCATGCCGTCGCCGACCAGAGCCGGCATGGCGTCGTAGCCGCCCTCGGGGATGAGGTGCGCGCCGTACTCGACCAGTTCGCCGCCTTCGACCAGCGGATGGATCGCCGGGTGGGCCTTGAGCTCGGCGATGATCTCCTCGGGACGCCGGCGGGAGGCGGCGAGGTCGGGTAGGGACAGCACAACCCCGACCGAGATCGTGTCAAGGTTGGTGTAGACGAACCCGCCGCCGGCGATGCCGCCGGTACCGCCGAGGATCTCGATGTCGACGCCCTCGCGGTCACGGACCCCGAACCGGGCGTCGATCTCGCCCCGGGGCAGGGAGAGGACCTCCTTCGCACCTAACGTGAAGTGACGGGCGCCGGCGTTCGGGTACAGGCCGGCCTCCTTCGCCAGGAACGAGTTGACCCCGTCCGCGGCGATCACCACCGGCGCGCTCAGGTCGCCGTCGGGACGGTCGGTGCGCACACCGGTGATCCGTCCGGTGACCGGGTCGCGCAGCAGCCCGGTGGCCACGGTGGAGGTGACGAGCGTGGCACCGTCCTTTTCGGCCAACCCCGCGAACCACGCGTCGAAGTCGGGCCGCAGCGTGGTGGCGCCGTTATACGGCGGCCGGCCCCACTTCTGGTTGCGGTAGTCGATCGACAGCGCCTGCTCACCGGTGAGGATCATCGTCTGCCGGCGGGTGACCCACCGCTGGATCGGTGCCTGCTCGGCCCAGCCCGGCACCAGGTCGTCGAGGACCCGGCCGTAGACGACCCCGCCGAAGAGGTTCTTCGAGCCCGGGAACGGTCCGCGTTCCAGCAGTAGCACCGATTTTCCCGCTCGCGCCGCGACCAGTGCGGCCGCCGAGCCGGCCGGCCCCGCACCGACGACGATCACGTCCGCGTCATGTCCGGCGTCGGCACGGGCATCCGATGGCGCTGGCATCGGCGGGGACAGCGGGTTGGTGGCCGGACGCTTCGGGGGCGAGGCCAGGTGCCCATCCGGATAGAGATCATCCGAGGGCGGTGAGCCGCTCACGGAAGGATCACCGCACTGTTGTCGGGGGCGCGCTCGCCGGTGGTGCTGACGGCGGGGGCGCGCTCGCCGGCGGTGCGCTCGGTCGCGACCCCGGCCGGCCCGGCCAACTGTCGGCGCAGCTCGGCGACGACCGCGGGGGCGTCCGCGACGATCGCGAGGTCGGCCATGGCCATCATCGGCGCGCTCCCATCGAGGTTGACCGAGATCACGTGATCGGGGCTGCCCAGGCCGCTGGTGTGCTGGACGGCCCCGCTGACCCCGAAGGCCAGATACAGCCGGGGCGCCACGATCGCCCCGGTGGTGCCGATCTGGCGTTCGAACGGGATCCAGTCGAGGTCGGCCACCACCCGGGTGCCGCCGAGCGACGCGCCGATCGCCGCCGCCACATCGGCGAGCAGTGCGAAGGCGTCCGCGCTGCCCATCCCGTGTCCGCCACCGACGATGCGCGACGCTTCGGTCAGCGCGATCGTCGCCGGGTCCGCCGGTAACACCGCCAGTACCTCGGCGTCGACTACCTCGGGGTCGCCGGCCACGGCGGGATCAGGGACCGCCGGGGTGAACGTGCGGATCCGCGGGGCGAGCTGGCATGGCGCGACACCGCGGACGCCCGGGATGAGCGTGACCACCACCGGGCCGCGCACCGGTGAGTGCTCGGCGAGCCGGCCGTCGTAGCGTGCGGCCACGATCTCGTGGGCGCGTACGGCGATGGCGTTCGCGACCAGCCCCCGGCCCAGCGTTGCGGCCAGGCGCGGAGCGAAGTCCCGGCCGTCCGGGGAAGCGGGCATGATGATCACGTCGGCGTCGATCGTGCCGCCGTCGAGTTCGGCGGCCAGCACCGCGGACCAGGCTGCCGGCGCGAACTCGCCGGCCTCCCACAGCGTGACGTCGGCCGCGCTGGTCAGATCGGTCGCGGCGGCGGCCACGCCGTCGCCGACGAGCAGGACCCGCCCGCCCGCCTCCGCGGTCACCTCGTCCGCGCCCGCCGGCAGCACGCCACGGCGCACCACGACCAGCCCGAGTGAGGATCTCGGCGGTGCGTCGGTTGCTACGACGGGTGGTGATCCCGACATCTACAGGCTCCTCCCGATCCGGTCGCCGTCGATCACGGCCGCATGTGCCCGCCGTGGTGCCACACAGTCTCCAACCCGGTGGACGGCGACCTCACCGGTGTCGCGCAGGGTGAGGTACAGGTCGTCCTCGGGTTCCTCGGGGACCGCCAGGACAACATGGTCGAACGGACGTGCGGTGGTCGTCCCGGTCGGGTGGAACAGCACCTGCAGGCCGGCGTCGTCCAGGCCCAGCACCACGCTGTCCGGTATCTGGGCAATGCCCTTGCGCGCAGCCCGGATGTTCCAGCCCTCGCTGTCCAACGTCACCCCGAGACCCTGGCCGACCTGCATGTCCGGGGAGAGCACCGTAACCTCGCAGCCGCGGTCGGCGAGCAGCTCGGCAACGGACGGGGCGTGGTGGAAGCCGATCTCGTCGACGATCACGACCCGCCCGGTCGGGGACGCCGAACCGTCGAGGACCGACCGCACGGTACAGATCCGGGGGTCGTCCGGGCCGGCCCACCACGGCCGCGCCGGCCGGCTCCCGGTGGCCACGACGACCACGTCTGGATGATGGTCGCGGACGTAGCCGACGTCCACCCGCACTCCGGTCTTGATCGCCACGCCGAGCGTGCGCAACTCGGCCAGCTGGTTGCGGACGAGGTCGCCGAATTCGGCCCGGCCCGGGACGGTTGCGGCCAGGCGCACCTGCCCACCCGCCTCGTCGGCCGCCTCCACCAGGGTGACGCGGTGGCCGGCGCGATGGGCGCTGATCGCCGCCTGCATCCCGCCCGGCCCGGCACCCACCACCAGCACGTCCCTGGGCCGCACCGGCATCGGGAGGATCAGTGTGCCGGCCGGGTCGCGGCCGTCCGGACCGGGTTCGATACTGCCCTGGGCGGCCCGGACAGCCTCCCGGCCGGTCAGCGGGTTCTCGATGCAGCCGAGCCAGCGGTTCAGGCCCATCCGTCCGACGCATTCCTGGTTGCACGACAGGCACAGCCGGATGTTCTCGGTCGCCCCGGCGCGGGCCTGGCGGGCGAAGTTCGCGTCCGCGATCTGCCCGCGCACGATCCCGACGAGGTCGCAGTGCCCGTCAGCCAGTGCCCGCTCGGCCTGCAGCGGGTCCTTGAACCGGCCGACACCGACGACCGGAAGGTCCACGGCACCCCGGATCGCCGACGGGATGAACAGCGCATAGCCCGGTGGGACCGCCATCGACGCCTCGATCATGTACAGCGTGGACGTGGCGGTGCCGATGGAGGTGTTGATGTAGTCGACGGCGCCGGTCGCCTCGACGATGCGCGCCACCGTGACGCACTCGTCGAGGGTGATGCCGCCCTCGATCAGCTCGTCGCCGCACAGCCGCACCCCGAGCGCGAGCTCCGGGCCGATCGCGGCCCGCACCGCGTGGACGATCTCGCGCAGCAGCCGGGCCCGGTTGGCGAGGTCGCCCCCGTAGTCGTCGGTGCGTTGATTGGTCGCCGGTGACAGAAACCCCCGCACGATCGAGGAGTGCGAGCACTGCAGCTCGATCCCGTCGAAGCCGCCTTCTGCGCAGTGCCCCGCAGTTCTCGCGTAGCCGGCGACGATCTCGTCGATCTCAGCCTGGCTCACCGCCTTGGGAACCTCGCGGAACAGCGGATCCGCCACGGGCGAGGGCGCCCATACCGGCAGCCGGGAGAACATCCCGGACGCCTGTCCGCCGTTGTGGTTGATCTGCGCGAAGATCGGGACGCCGTGCCGGTGGACGGCCTCGGTGATGCGCCGGTAGCCGGGTATCGCGTGGCGGGAGAAGCCGTGGATCAGTTTCTCGTACGGCCAGTCGGTCGGATGCACCGAGTGCTCCTCGGTGATGATCAGACCGGTGCCGCCGGCCGCCCGGGTCGCGTAGTAGGCGGCGTGCTGCTCGGTGGGCAGCCCGTCGGCGGCGTAGTTGGTCAGGTGCGCCGAGAACACGATCCGGTTCGCGACCGTGATCGGGCCCAACCGCAGCGGGCTGAACAGATGCCGATACCGGCTCATCGACCGACCCCTCGGTTGCCGCGCGCCGGGTTCGCCCGGTCCGCCTCCGCCGCCGGCCGGAATATCCCGTCACCCACGGCGAGGGCGGCCCGGCGTCCCTCCAGCACGGCCTCATAGACGGTTCGGGGAGCGATCGCGTCCCCGACCACCGCCCCGGGCGCCGCTTCGATCTCGTCGGGCCCGAGCACGGGCAGCTCAGCGGTGTTGGTCACCAGCGCCGCACAGGCGATCTCCACCGTGGCGTCGGCGAACACGTCGTCCCCGTAGAGGATGGCGCCGTCCAGCCGGGTCAGCCGGGTCCGTTTCACCAGCTTCACCCCGGCCT